>JBAWAM010000770.1:0-1935 GCA_049589315.1 Myxococcaceae bacterium | reverse complement strand
CGCCGAAGTCGGCCAGGTACTGGTCGAGCGCCTTGACGAACTCCGCGTGGTCCGACGCGCGCAGCGCTTCATCGACGTCGACCGCCGGAACGCTGCGAAGCAACTGCTCGACCGCCGGGACCGCCCGCGCCCGATTGGCGAGATCGCGGAGCCGTCGCACCGGCTCCATCGACTCCATGCCCTCGACGTTGCCGATGACGGCGACCTCGAACCAGGGCGGCGCGTCGGGAACCCATTTCCGGGTGAGCCCGCGCAGCAGTCCATAGGAGAGGCCGATCGCCGACTCCAGCGCGACCATCTTTCCCCAGCGGGAGATCACCCCGGTCTCGAACTCCCGGTAGTGCGCGTAGACCTGGTCCGACCCGAGCGCGCGGTAGTCGATCGCGTCGAACCTCTCGTGTGCCCGGTAGAAGAAATTCCGGAACCCGGCGACGTGGCGCGGGAGGGTCGCGAAGTACCAGGCGAACTTCGCCGTGCTGGCGCCGCGCAGGTACAGGTGCTCCAGGCGATTGCGAGCCGTGTACGGCCGGATCTTCTCTTCGAAGCCCTGGAGATCCAGCGCCTCGTCCACCCCCATCTGCAGCTCCATCATCTTGCGACCAAGATTCTGGAAGGGAGCGGTGCCCGAGAGTTTGTACCAGTGCAGCAGGTTGTAATAGACGCGCCCGTTCACGTGCCCGAGCACCGAGCCGAGGAAGCCGTCCATCTGGCGCAGGTGGAACTCGGGGATCAGCAGCAGCCTGCAGAACTCCCGGAACACGCTCGAGTAGACGTGCTGGGCGAACGTGAACGTGAGCTGCGACGTCACGCCCGGGAAATTCTCCACGATGTTGGAGTTGTCCCAGATGCGCAGCTCGCCGTCGGGCGAGGTCAGCGGCGTGGTGATCGGCCGGGACTGAAGCACCCAGAGCTGCGATCCGGTCGAGCACCACTCGATGTCCTGCGGCCGTCCGAACGCCGCCTCGACCTTGCGCGCACACGCCCAGAGGCGGGCGGTCTCCTCCGGGTCGATGGACAGGACCTGCTGCTGCGAGACCGGAACCTCGACCAGTGCGCGGCCATCGTGCCGCTGAGCCTTCTCGCCGACGATCGCGCTGCGCACCTCTCCGGTCTTCTTGTCCAGCACCAGCCCGTCCGCATCGACCGCGCCGGAGACCAACCCCTCGCCCAGCCCGTACACCGCGCTGATGACCATTTCGTCGGGGCTGCCGTTGGTGGGGTTCGCGGTGAACACCACGCCGCTCTTCTCCGCCTGGACCAGCCGCTGGACGATCACCGCCATCCCGGCGACGGAGAGGTCCAGCCCGTGCTGGCGGCGGTAGAGGAGCGAGCGCGCCGACCAGGCGGAGGCCCAGCACTTCTTCACGTGCAGGCACACTGCCTCGAAGCCCTCTACGTCCAGGTAGCTGTCGAATTGACCGGCGAAGGAGAAGCTCGCGCCGTCCTCCTCGAGACCCGACGAGCGGACCGCCACCGGTCCTTCGCCGATGTGGGTGAGCGCCTCGCGGACGCACGCGCGGAGGTCGGGGCCAGGGTCGGCTCCGAGGACCTCGCCCGCGATGCGCTCGGCGATCTCCTCGGCGCGCACCGGCTCGAAGTCGCCCAGGAGCTCTGCGATGCGTGCGTTCAGGCCGGCTCGGGCGAGGAAGGCGGCGAAGACATCCGCCCCGATCACCGCCCAGCTCGGAACGGCGAGCCCGTGGGCAGCGAGTGCGTGAAGCGATCGGGCCTTGTTGCCCGCGAGCCTGTCGACTGCGCTCCGCGGGCTGGACTGCGTCAGTACGTGCATGTTGTTCCCCCCGTCGCCGGCTAGTGCGCGCTCGCCGCGAGGACGTCCCGCGCTTCCTCGAGGGTCCCCCGGCCTCCAGGACCGGTCATCGGGAAGCGCCCCTCGAGATGCGCCATGAGGTTGATCCAGTCGTAACCAAGCAACAC
>JBAWAM010000769.1:0-1725 GCA_049589315.1 Myxococcaceae bacterium | reverse complement strand
CCCGCCTCCTGGTAGTAGGCTTCGAGGCTCCCGGGCGCGGAGAAGTGCACGATCAGCCGTACGTCGGGATAGTCGATCCCCATCCCGAACGCGTTCGTCGCGACGAGGATCCGGACCTTGCTCCTGTCGAACGCGGACTTCGCCCGATCCCGCGCCAGGGGGGTGCGGCCAGCGTGGTAGTGCCCTGCGGCGAACCCCGCCTTCTTGAGCGCCGCCGCGACCGCTTCGGTCTTCTTGCGCGTGGCGCAGTAGACGATCGCCCGACCGACGCCGTGACCCGATCGCAACCCCGCCGCCTCACAAGCCTCCATCAGCGCAGCGGTCCGGGCCGCGTCCGAACGCAGCCTGCGCACAGAGAAGGTCAGGTTCGGCCGACGGAAGTCTCCCAGGACCCGCACCGGGTCGATCAGCTCCAGCCGCTGGACGATCTCCTCGAGCACCCGGGGCGTGGCGGTCGCGGTGAGGGCGATCACGGGGGCGTGGGTGAGCTGCCGGAGTTCGTTCAAGCGCAGGTATTCGGGCCGGAAGTCATGGCCCCACTGGCTCAGGCAGTGAGCTTCATCCACCGCGAGGAGCGCGATCTTCGACCGCTGGAGCAGCCGGTGGAAGCTCGGCAGGGCGGCCCGCTCCGGGGAGACGTAGAGCAGGTCGAGCTCTCCTTTCAGGAGCATCGCGACCACCGCGCGTTGTTCGAGCTCGTCCTGTGAGCTGTTCAGGGCCCGGGCAACCAGACCGCGGGCACTCAGCGCGTCGACCTGGTCCTGCATCAACGCGATCAACGGCGAGATCACCAGCGTGGTGCCCAGCTCCCGCCGGCGAAGGGAGACCGCCGGGACCTGGTAACACAGCGACTTGCCCGCGCCGGTCGGGAGCAGGACCACCGCGTCCCGCCCCGAGATCACTGCGTCGATGGCGTCCTGTTGTCCCCCCCGGAACGCCGGATGACCGAACACCTCCCGGAGCACGGAAAGGGGGAGAGGAGATGCCTGGAAGAGTTCGGCCTGCATCGGCCCCACGTATCACGGGGGGCCGACGTGTCCTCGGTTACGAACTTCCAATGGCGCATGATGGAGCACCAGGGAGGGGCCAAGCGCGAAACAGCTAAGAGCCGGGCATCGGGGAGGCCGCCCACCTGTGCCGAGCGGAGGAGTTGCTGGGCCTCTATGACGCGGACGCGGCCGAGGAGAGCTGAAGCGCGTCGAGCGCGTGCTCGGGGAGGGCTTCCAATTCTTGCAGGCCGTGGCGCTCGAGGAGCGGAACGAGTCTGCGGAGGAAGGTCGCCAGTAAAGACTCGACCTCGACGTCCTCGGGCGGAGGCAGCGGGTGGAAGGTGCCGTCATCGTCGAAGAGGCCTTCTGGGACGAGCACGTGGAAGTGGACGTTGAGCTGGAGGGCGGAGCCGAAGCGCTGGATGAAGCTGACGGCGCCGCACGCGCGGGCGGGAAGCGCCAGGCTCCGCGCACGGGCGCGAAGGGCGTTGAACAGGGTGCGGACGAACAGGTTCAGCACCGCGGTGCAGAGCGCGGCGTTTCGCGCCAGGGCCCAGCGAAGCCGGATGGGGAGTGACAGCGTCCACTGTCGGTACGGCCCGCGGGGAAGTACGTGGTCTACGAGATGGGCGGCGACGTCGCTGGCGCGTCGGGCGCAGCACGAGGGACAAACACCGCGACGCTTGCAGGAGAACGCGACAAGGAGCTCGTCGCCGCATCCGGTGCAGCGGACGCG
>JBAWAM010000768.1:0-4613 GCA_049589315.1 Myxococcaceae bacterium | reverse complement strand
CTGCTCGAGTCGGTGGCCCGGTCCAGCAAGCCCCTGCTCATCATCGCCGAGGACGTCGAGGGTGAGGCGCTCGCGACGCTCGTCGTCAACAAGCTGCGTGGGACGCTGCACGTCGCGGCCGTCAAGGCCCCGGGCTTCGGTGATCGCCGCAAGGACATGCTGCAGGACATCGCCATCCTCGCCGGCGGCAAGGTGGTGGCCGAGGAGCTCGGCATCAAGCTCGAGCAGGTCACCCTGAAGGACCTCGGCCGCGCGAAGCGCATCACGATCGACAAGGACAACACCACGATCGTCGACGGCAAGGGCAAGAAGAAGGACATCGAGGCTCGCGTCGGCCAGATCCGCGCTCAGGTCGAAGAGACCACGAGCGACTACGACCGTGAGAAGCTCCAGGAGCGGCTCGCGAAGCTCGTCGGCGGCGTCGCGGTCATCAACGTCGGCGCGGCCACCGAGACGGAGATGAAGGAGAAGAAGGCCCGCGTCGAGGACGCGCTCCACGCGACCCGCGCGGCCGTCGAGGAGGGCATCGTCCCCGGCGGCGGCGTCGCGCTCATCCGGGCCCTCTCGGCGCTGGAGAAGCTCAGCGTGTCCGGTGAGCAGAAGTTCGGCGTCGACATCATCCGCCGCGCGCTGGAGGAGCCTGCACGGAAGATCGCCACCAACGCCGGCCAGGAGGGCGCGGTGGTGATCAACAAGATCCGCGAGGGCAAGGGCGGCTTCGGCTTCAACGCCCGCACCGAGGTGTTCGAGGACCTGTTCGCGGCCGGCGTGATCGACCCCACCAAGGTGTCCCGCACCGCGCTGCAGAACGCGGCCTCCGTCGCGTCCCTGCTGCTCACCACCGAGGCGATGATCGCCGACAAGCCGAAGAAGAAGGCCAGGGGCGCCGCGGCGGGCGCGCCGGAGTACGGCGGTGAGGACTTCGAGTACTAGTCCTCACGGTTCGCACTGAACGAGTCGCACCGAAAGGGCTCCGACCGCATCGCGCGGTCGGGGCCTTTTCGCATATGGATGCCCCACCCCCACGCGAGAGGAAGCCATGCCCCAGACGCCGCCCTTCCATGCACTGACGCCGCCCCGGAAGCTCTCCGATACCGAGCTCGCGCGAGCGATCCGGCTCGACATGGAGTCGGAGCTGGACGCCATCAATCTCTACTCCGCGCACATCGACGCGACCGACAACGACGAGGCGAAGGCGATCATCCAGCACATCATGAATGAGGAGAAGGAGCACCTCGCGCTCTTCTACACGCTCATCCGACGCCTCGATCCGACCCAGGCGAAGCACGAGGCGGAGGTCGGGGAGAAGTACCGGCTCATCGTCAGCGGCGCGCCCGATGAGGTCGTCGAAGCGGTGGGGAAGGGCGGAGCCGGCGGTGTCGGCGAGCTGGAGTCGCCTCCGCTCAAGCAGCTCACCATCGGAACGTTGAGAAAGTGACGTTCGTGCGCGCGAAACTGTAGGTCGCGTACTGACGCAGCGAGTTAGATTCGCGCGCATCATGCGTCGACTCTCTACTGCTTTCATTGTCATGGCGTCCCTGCCCCTCGCCGCCTGTGGCCCGGACGTGGGAAATGGTTCCGGCAACGCCGAAGCGAATGCGTGCGGCACCTCGCACGCGTCGGTCACCGCCGACCAGCTGTACAAGGACATCGTCCAGGATCGCTGCCAGAGCTGCCACAATCCGAACGCCCAGGGCACCACGCTCATGATGGATTCCGTGGAGGCCCTCAAGGCCGTCGTCGGGGCGGACTCCGCCTACGGCAATGGTCTGAAGATCATCGAGGCGAACCGCTCCGAGAACAGCACGATGTACCTGAAGGTCCTCGGCGGGACGCCGGCCGGCATTCACGGGCCGGACGGGGAATCGGTGGGCGCCCGCATGCCGGCGTCCGGACCTGTCCTCACGGAAGAGGAGCGCAAGAAGGTCCAGGACTGGATCTGCACCGGCGCGAAGTAGTCGTTCGGCTAGGACTCGCCCTGGAAGCGATGGCTGTGGCGCGCTTCCGGGGTGGCCTCGAGTCCGCTGGCGGCCATGTACACGACGTTCCGGGAGCTCTTCTTGCCCCGGTACATGGCCCGGTCCGCGAAGTCGAGAAGGGTCGCCTTGTCCTGGGCGTGCTCGGGGAAGCTGGCCACTCCGATGCAAGTGGTGAGGGACACGCCGAAGCCTTCGCGGGCGAGGAAGTGGTGCGTCTCCATCGTGCGGCGGATGCGCTCGGCGACCTTCAGCGCGCCGCCCGAGTCGGTGCCCTTCAACAGGACGACGTACTCGTCGCCGCCGTAGCGGACCACCACGTCATTGTCCCGGACGCAGCCCTTCAACACCCGCGCGACTTCGACCAGCAGGCGTGAGCCGACGAGGTGCCCGTAGGTATCGTTGACGGTCTTGAAATAGTCGAGGTCCAGGAACAGGAGACTGAAGGGACTTCCGCCCTGCTGCGCCGCCCTCACTTCGCGATCCAGCGCGAGGTGGAGGTAGCGCATGTTGAACAGGTGCGTCAGGTCGTCCAGGTAGGCGAGGTCCGCCACCTCCGCGAACCGGTCGAGGTTCCGCAGCGCGAGCCCCAGATGGCGCGCGAGGTACGCGGCCGATGGCTCCGCCTCCTCGCGCGGCGGTCCCTGGAAGAGCAGGACCACGTAGCCCCTGACGGTTCCACCATCCGAGGCGGGCACGATCCAGGCGTCCAGGGTGCCGTCGAACCGGGGATGTCGTTGCAGCCCGGGCTCCGGCGCGGCGAGCATCGGCTCGAGCCGTGCGCGGAGGCGCTCTGCCTCTTCCGGGGTGGTTCCGTGGACGCCATCGAGCAGGAGACTCCCTGGCGGCTGGCGCACGAACAGCAGGACGATGTTCGCGCCGGAGGCCTGAGAGAACGCGCCGCAGGCGATGGGGGAGAGACGTTCGCGCTCGAGCGTGGTGGCGATCCGCTGCCCCGTCTCCATCAGGGCAACGTGCTGGCGGAGTTTCTCGTTCTCGCGGAGCACCTGCCGGGTGGTGAGCGCGCGATTGACCGCGTGCTGCAGCGCTTCGGGCGACACCGGTTTGACCAGATATTCGGCGGCGCCGCTCTTGATGGCCCGGACCGCGGGGTCGACCTTGTCGAGCGCGGTGATCACCACCACCTCGGTCCCCGGGTAGTCGCTCTTCACCAATTCGAGGACCTGCATCCCGTCGCCGTCGTGCAGGAGCAAATCCGTCACTACCGCGTCGAAGCGTCCGAGACGGAGCGCCTCGCGCGAATCGGCCAGCGTGCCGACCGCGACGACCTCATGACCTGCACCCGCCAGGTAGTCCCCGTACAGCGAGCGGGCGATCTTCTCGTCGTCGACGAGCAGGATGCGCGCCATACCCGGCCCTTAGCAGGAAGGCCCGGACACTGCTACGTTTGTGCACGTGACGCCCTGGGAGAGCGGTCGGCGGTTGTGCCTCCTGTTCGATGCGGGATCCTGCCGGTTCGCCGTGGAGGCGACCTCGGTGACAGAGGTCGCCGAGCCCGACCCGGAGGGTCGCACGTTGCGCGGCTCGCTCGAGCTCAAGGATCTTTCGGCGCTGCTGGGGGGCCCCGGCGAGGAGCGCCCCGGGATGGCCGTGGTGCTCGACGTGAGCCCCACCCTGGCACTGAGGGTGAAGCGCGTGCAGGAGGTCGCGGACGTCGCGAGCGACCCGCTCTTCGGAATGCCCCCTTCGCTTCGCGAGGCGCTCGCGGGCGTGAGCCGGGGCGCCCTCCTTCACGGGGGAAGGTTGTTCCTCGAACTCGTTCCGGAGGCGGTCCCGCATCAGCCGTCCCAGCTCGCAGGACCGCCCGCGCGGCCCGTCCGCATGCTGGAGCAGCCACCCGATCGGGCGCTGGTTTTCGAATCCCAGGGGATGTTGTGGGGCCTGTCTCTGCAGCTGGTGTCGCAGGTCGTCCCACGTACGGAGGCCTGGTGTCCCCTGCCAGCACCTCACCGCAGCGTGGCCGGCCTGTTTCCACATGCCCAGGCGCTCTGGCCCATTCTGTCAGCCCCAGCGCTCCTCGGCGGCCATCCCCATCCGGAGGAGCTGTTCGTGCTGGCCGAGCTGGCAGGCGAGCCGGCTGGCCTGGCTGCTTCCCGGGTGGTGGGGGTTTGCGAGAGATTCTCTCCGACAGAGAACCGAGGAGAGTTCACCGCCAGGGGAGCGGACAGACCGGTCCTGTTCCTCGACTACCAGAGCATGTTTTCTTGATAGAGCTGCTCGCAAACCCCTAAGCTTCAACACCCGCCATGCCAAAAAACGTATTGGTTGCCGACGACTCGATCACCATCCGCAAGGTGATCGGCATGATCTTCGCGGCCGATGATGTGACGATCACCGCCGTCGACAACGGCATCGATGCGATTGCGCGGGCGCGCGAGCTGCGGCCGGATCTGGTCCTTGCGGACGTGACGATGCCGGGGAAGAGCGGCTACGAGGTCTGTGAGGCGCTCAAGTCCGATGCGGCGACCCAGAGCATCCCGGTGATTCTGCTCGCCGGAACCTTCGAAGCGTTCGATGAGGGCCGTGCTCGCGCCGTCCACGCGGACGACCACATCATGAAGCCCTTCGAGAGCCAGGCGCTGCTCGACAAGGCGCGCGCGTTGCTCGGAACCGTCG
>JBAWAM010000767.1:0-3914 GCA_049589315.1 Myxococcaceae bacterium | reverse complement strand
CCTTCATGAACACCGTCAGCAGCTCCGGGTCGAAGCGCTGCCGCATCTCGGTCCACATGAGCATGAGCGCGATCTCCGGGCCGTACGCATCCCGGAACGGACGGGTCGAGGTCAGGGCGTCGAACGTCACGCTCGGGGGCGATCGCCGAGGCCCGGAACGGGTGATCGGCTTGCGCCGGAATCAGTGATCGAGATGGCCGGAATACGCAGCGTGGTCCCCCTTCTGTCCGTTTCCGCGACTCGCTGAAGTTCCGCGTCGAGCACGGCAATCTGCGTGTTGAGCGGCTCCATCATCGCTAGCAGCGGCGCCACCTCTTTCTTCATGTACTCCGGCAGCTGCACCGCCATGGGCGGCGACGTCGCTGGCGCGTCGAGCACAGCACGAGGGACAAACCCCGCGTCGCTTGCAGGAGAACGCCACCAGGAGCTCGTCGCCACATCCGGTGCAGCGGACGCGCGAGAATCCGTTCGCGAGCACGCCACAGCACCGCGGTGCACAGCACTTAGGACGCGCGCGACCCGTCCGGCCGTGTCGGCTCGCGAGAAATTTCTGGGAGCCGTCTTCTGTCGCGCCCACTCAGATTTCCGCTGGCAGTCCGTCAGCTGAGTCATCTGGCCTGCCGGCCAAACGCTGAGATTTCCGCTGCCGCGCATCCCTTGTCCGCTGGCGCGAGCAGAACACGTGCGGCGCCTACCTCTCTTCGCCTATCGGCACGGTGTTGGCCGGATCGAACATCGCGCTCTTCGGGACCAGGCCTCGGTGCTCGATCCGCGCTGGTACGGACGTCCCTCCACCCCCGGCTCGTTCGGAGGGTGGATCCGCGCAGGCCTGATCGCATTGGACACAACCACCGGCGCGACCCGCGTCTATACGGACGCTGATGGTTTGCCGTTGGTCCACTTCGCAGACGTGTTCTACGACTACGGCCTCAGGCGTTCGATCGGAAGAAGAAGCTGGTTCAGGGCGGGCTGCACCTGAAGATCTGCCCGCGGGCAGGCAGCCTCGGCTGGTTTGAGCGGTGGTCCACTTCGAGAGCAGACCTGGGTCGATTCTGGAGAGCGTCGAAGCTCGAGAACAGAGCCACGGGGGGGACTAAGCCGGCAGGCTGAGATGCGGCCCATCAGGGGCGCGCGGGATTCGCCTCGTTGCGGCCGTCGGCGAACGGCACGAGATTGGATTTCGATCGTCAAACGCAAGGGGATAAGCGCGATGCACGAGCAATCATTGCACGAGCTGGTGGAAGCCACGTTGAACCGCTGGAAGCTCCAGCATTCGGACCTCGACAAGCGGCTGAACGAGGCCCACGGCTATGCGGTGTTCCCGGCGGTGGGCCGGGCGAGCGCAGTCCTCGGCGTGTCGGCCGGCGACGGCGAGGTGTTCGAGGAGGGCAAGCCCATCGGCTTCGCTAACCTGCGCCAAATCACGCTGGGCGTGCAAGTCGGCGGGGAGACGTTCGGCGAACTCCTGCTCTTCGAGAGCAAGGAGGCCCTGGACCAGTTCAAGACCAGCCCGGTGAAGTTCAACGCCAATGCTTCGGCGGTGTTGGTCAAGGCGGGCGGGACGGGCACCACCGACTTCGGCGGCGTGGAGGCGATGGCCTTCCGCGAGGGCGGCGAGCTGCTCGAGCTTTCTCTCGGCGTTCAGAAGTTCAACTTCATGCCCCCCGGCGCGATGGACGCCGAGGCGGCGGCCGAAGCCGCAAAAGGCCCTGGCGTGGCCTCCAAGGTGGCGTCCAGGCTGGGATTCCATCGCAAGGGCAAGGAAGAGAAGGAGGAAGAGGAGCAGAAGCAGAGCCAGGAAGGCGAGCCGCAGCAGCCTCGGAGCGTCTGAAGCGAGGTCCCCATGCAGAGGCAGGGCGCCATCCAGAAGTTTCGCAAGCTGGTCTCTCTGGCGAAGATGGAGCGCAAGGTGAGCCGCGAGCTGCACGGCGACGTGCAGGCCAAGGTGAGACGCCTCGAGCGCGAGGATCCCGGTCTGCGTCAGCTGCTGGAGGGGGCTCGCGGCTACGCGGTCTTCCCCTGGGTTGGCAAGGCGAGCGCCGTGCTGGGCGGCACCTTCGGCAAGGGGGAGGTGTTCGAAAAGGGGTGGTTGGTCGGGTACGCCGGCATCGTCCAACTCACGCTCGGCGTCCAGCTCGGGGGCCAGACCTTCTCCGAAATCCTCATCTTCCACGACGAGCAGGCGCTGGAGCGGTTCAAGCAGGGCAAAATCAACTTCGCCGCCAATGCCTCAGCAGTCGCGGTCAAGGCCGGCGTCGCGGAGAGCAACGACAAGCAGGGGACCGAAGTCCGCCTCTACTCCGATGGAGGCTTCCACCTCGAGGCCGCGCTCGGCGGGCAGAAGTTCATCTTCAAGCACGCGGCCCTCACCATGGGTAAGCGGCTCGAGCACGCAGAAGAGCACGCGGCCCACTGAGGTCCCGCCTCCCCTCGTGTGAGACGGGGCCTTTCACTCATCAGTCCGCGCGCTGAGGCGATCGCGAGGCATCACGTGCAGAACCTGACCGAATTCCTCGCGCGCGCGAGGCTCGAGGGCTTCGAGTCCGGCGTTACCCGGGCCGCGCCGAAGCGGTGGATCGCCTGGCTGCGTGGACCGGACGAGCAGGGCGCCGCGATCGAGAAAGCGCTCCGCCCACCGCGCAAAGAGCCCTCGTCGGGCCAACGCGCGAACGGACCGACGCCGCCGGGGTCCGTGCTCAACTCGGACGGCGAAACCACCGCCGGTGACGAGGACCGCTCCGCCCGCAGTGCGCAGATCGGCGAGCGAGGACTGCACTGCGGCGATCAAACCCGTCACCGATACATCGAGCGTCTGGCGGAGCTCGGCGATGGGAGCGCATTGCTGACGTCACACGGGAAGGCTTTTGCCTCGATGCCGTCTTTGGTCAGCGCGGCCTGCGCTGTCTCGAGCCGCTCGGTAATTCGCGCAACGAGGGCAACGGAGAAGCCCTCCTTCCCGAACTTTCGCGCGACGGCGTCGGAGATGCCCGGACCGAAACCGAAGACAATGGCGACCTTCTTCATGTGAGGCTCCCGTGGGGATGACAGAGGGAGCCGCTGAGTAACTGGCATCCCCACGTTCCGCTCGCCCGTTCGTGCGGGCTCTGCGCGAAGAGCCCTGTGAACTGCACTTCCATGAGGCTGCTGAAGGAGTCGCGTGCGCCCGGCACCCGGCGCGACTACTGCGCGGGCTGAGTCACCGTCGCCTGCTGCAATGCGACCTGAGTCTGTGCGAGTACGCGCCCGTTCATCGTCGCGCCCGTCTCCAGCGTGACGTCGGTCATGCAGAGCAGAATGCCTTCGAAGTGCGCGCCGGCTCCGAGAGCCGTCTGGCCTGCAACCTGCCAGAAGACGTTCTTCGCCTGTGCACCGCCGCTCAGCGTGATGCGCTTTGCCGCCGCCATCGTGAGGTCTCCCGAGGTCTGGAAGATCCACACGTCGTCTGCGCCGCCCGAGATCGTCACGTCCGTCGGAATGCGGAATGCTGATCGTGCTCGTCCACTTGTAGTCGATAAGGCAAATAGCCGCGGGTCGGGTGCGCAGAGGGCTGTATCGGGCCGTGGAAAGGGGCCGGTTCGAGCGGGAGCTCTCCGCTGGAGGGAAGTCACGCGGCGGCCAGAGGGCGCCAATCCGGTGCTCGGAGCAGACGGATGCCCGGGCGTTGTGGGACGCGGAGGTCGTCAGGCGTACTCGAGGGACCGCGCCGGCTTCGCGGCCGGGCAGCGCCAGACTTCGTCCGCGAGCGCGCAACGTGTTGAACAGCGTGCGGATGAAAGAGGGAGAGCACCTCGCTGCACAGCGCCGCGTCGCGCGCCAGTGCCCAGCGGAGCCGGATGGGAAGCGAAAGCGTCCACTGTCGGTAGGGCGCGCGGGGAAGCACGTGGTCCACCAGGTGTGCGGCGACATCGCTGACG
>JBAWAM010000766.1:0-11239 GCA_049589315.1 Myxococcaceae bacterium | reverse complement strand
GGTCCGAGGACCCGCTCGTCGACGCCCGGCGGGTACAGGAGGCCCTCTCCGACAAGGCCGAGCAGCTCACGCCCGAGAAGGGGCGGGTGGTGCTGTTCGGGTTCTCCCGGGGGGACCGCGACGACGGTGGTGCGGAACTTCCGGCCCAACGGCATGTGGACCTGGAGGTCTCCCGATCGTCCGTTCTCCATCTCCGGCAACAGCGTCTACTGGCTGGACTCGGAAGGAGGCAGGGAGTGGGGAGAGGGCCGGGTCCTCAAGGCCAACCTGCTCACTGGCTTCACCCAGACCATCACCCTGGCTCACGGCGTTGCGAACCTGGCGGTGGACTCGAGCTACGTGTACTGGACGAGCATGGGAACGTTCACGGACGAGTGGCCGCCCATTCACAACAATGACGGCAAGGTCCTGAAGGCGTTCCGGTAGCGCGCTCAGGGCGACTACCGGCCACTTCATCTCGCAGGCAGAGAACGTGCTGCTCTTCGGCGCGCCCGGGGTCGGCAAGACGCACCAGGCTATCGGGCTCGGGCGCGCTGCGGTCGAGGCCGGCCACTCCGTCCTCTTCGTCAGCGCCACCGCCCACCTCTTCTTCCAACTCGTCGCCCGTCGATACGAACGGGGGAGCATGCTCATCACGACGAACCAGCTCGTCTCTCAGTGGGGAACGGTCTTTGGCAATGACGTCCTGGCAGCAGCGATTCTGGACCGCTTGCTCCACCACAGCCACGCGTTGATCATCCAGGGCGAGAGCTATCGGTTGAGGCAGAAGAGGAAGGCTGCCGCGGCATTTGCGTTTGATACCACCTGCTGCTTCCGCCGAAATTCCTCGGGAGTGAGATACCCGAGGCTCGAGTGCGGTCGGACCGCGTTGTAGTGCTTCCACCGATTCAGCGAGGCTGCCTGGCGCGGGCAGGCGTGCGCATGTTTCTGGCGTCATGAAGCGCGAACGTGAGCTCGTCCAGCTCGACAGGGATCATCCAGGCTTCCGCGACACCGCCTATCGCGCCCGCCGCGATCACATCGCCCGGCTCGCTTCGGAGTGGCGCCAGGGAGATCCTCTTCCGCGCGCCGACTACACCGAGGACGAGCATCGGGTCTGGCGGACGGTCCTCCAGGCGCTGGGGCCGTTGCACGCGAGGTATGCGTCCCGCCTGTATCGCGAGGCCTGGCCGGAAATCGCTCTCAGCCCGGAGCACATCCCCGAGCTCACCCAGCTGAACCCGCGCCTTCAGGCGTACGCCGGGTTCTCCCTGGTCCCGGTGGCGGGGCTGATCGACGCGCGGGCGTTCATGAGCGAGCTGTCGGAGTCGACCTTCCTCGCCACCCAGTACGTGCGCCACCACGCGACGCCGCTCTACACGCCGGAGCCGGACGTCATCCACGAGCTCGTCGGACACGCGCCGATCCTCTCGTCGCCCGAGCACGCCCGGGTCAATCGCCTCTTCGGCGAGGCCGCGCGCGTGGTCGGCCCGAAAGCCCTACAGGCGCTGGTCCGGGTCTACTGGTACGCGATCGAATTCGGGGTGGTCCGCGGGGAAAAGGGTCTGGAAGTCGTGGGCGCCGGACTGCTCTCATCGTTCGGCGAGCTGGGCCGGTTCGAAGCGCATGCACGGCTGCGCCCGTTCTCGATCGAGGAGATCGCCCGCACCGACTACGATCCCACCCGGTTCCAGGCCACCCTGTTCGTCGCGCAGAGCGAGCAGATCTTCCTCGAGGACCTTACCCGCTGGCTCGAGGGCCTGCTCGAAGACGCAACGCACGGTCTCGACCGCTGAGCGGCGAGTTCGGGCCCGACCTGCTCGCGGAGCGCTCCGAACCACGGGGGACTCGGAAGCCCGCACGGACCCACACATTCAGCGGCAACGGCCTGCAGCCGGGGCTGGACTGGAGTGACTGGGCGGGTGATCGCGGTCGGTACGAAGGCGGTTCACTCGCCGCGCTCGTGGAACCTGATCACTCGCTTCGTTGTCGGATTCATCGAATCCAGCGGAGGAAGTGAATGTTCCCCAAAGTCCTCGCGGTATCGGTGCTCGGTGCGGCTGCGCTCGTGGCGGTCTTCGAACTCTGGCCGCGGAGGTCGTCCGACTCGGACGATGATCCGCAGAGGAGCTACGTTCGCCTCGCCACCGCTCCGCAGGAGGAGGCTCCGGAGCGCGTGCAGGCGCCGGTTCAGTCCGCGGTCGAGGTGAAGCAGAAAGATGCGGAGTCCTCGAACGATGGAGCCACGGGGCGCAAGAAAGGCGCGCCACGCGGATTGTTGAGCTCGATGGGCGACACCGTAGAGGGATCGAACGTCTTCGGTCCCGGCGGACACGGGTCCGGGCTGAACAACGCGCTGGGAGGGCTCAGGGGAGGCGCCCGAATGGGCGAGGCGCACGGCGTCGGAGGGCTTGGACTCCGAGGCACAGGTCCGGGCGGAATGGGCAGCTACGGGCGCGGCGCAGGCGCGCCCCAGCTGGGTCTTCCGGCGGCAACCCCAGGTGACCGCTTCCGCGATTGGGGGCTCAACGGCTTTGAGGATCCGAATGCCGATCCGGAGTCCACCTTCGCCATCGACGTTGATACCGCCAGCTACACGCTCGTCCGTCGGATGCTCACCGAGCGGGTGCGGCCTCCGCCGGAGTCGGTTCGGGCCGAGGAGCTGATCAACTACTTCGACTACAGATACCGCGAGCCCGGGCGCGGCTCCCTGGCGGTCCACCTCGAGGTCGCGCCCTCGCCGTTTTCGAAGGGACATCACCTGCTGAGGGTCGGCGTGCAGGCACGGAGGATCTCCCCTGCCGAGCGCAGGCCGACGCACCTGACCTTCCTGGTCGACGTCTCCGGTTCCATGTCCACCCCCGACCGGCTCGCGCTCGCACAGCAGGCACTTCACGTGCTGGTGGACAACCTGCGGCAGGGCGACTCGGTCGCGCTCGTGACCTATGCCGGGAACGTTCGACGCGTGCTGTCTCACACCGGGATGGAGCACCGCGCGAGGATCCACTCGGCGATCGCCGAGCTCTCCGCCGGCGGCTCCACTGCGATGGGGTCGGGAATCGAGCTCGCCTACGAGGAGGCCCGCACCATGCTCCGCCCGGGTCACATCTCGCGGGTCATCGTCCTGTCCGACGGCGATGCGAACGTCGGGTTCACCTCGCACGGGGAGATGCTGCGCTCGATCGAACGGGAGGTGCAGCGCGGCGTGACGCTCACGACGGTCGGGTTCGGCATGGGGAACTACCGCGACGAGCTGATGGAACAGCTGGCGGACAAGGGAAACGGCAACTCGTACTACGTGGACAACCTCGCCGAGGCGCGTCGCATCTTCCAGGATCGGCTCGCCGGAACGCTCGAGGTGGTCGCGAAGGATGTGAAGCTCCAGGTCGTCTTCGATCCCCGGCAGGTGCGTCGGTATCGACTCGTCGGGTACGAGAACCGCGATGTTGCCGACCGCGACTTCCGAAACGACCAGGTGGATGGCGGTGAGATCGGCGCAGGCCATTCGGTCACCGCGCTCTACGACCTGGAGCTGACGTCCGATGCAGGCGAAGGACTTGCCCGCGTGCACGTTCGCGCCAAGCCCCCGGAGGGCGAGCGAGCCGAAGAGGCGGTGTTCGCGCTCGAAGAATCCGCGCTCAGAGCGCGCTTCGAAGATGCCTCGCCCGAGTTCCGGTTCGCCACCTCGGTGATGGGCTTTGCCGAGCGGCTGCGCGGCAGTCCATGGGCAACGGGCTGGCCGCTGGAGCGCGCATATGCCATCGCGCGCGCGGCGATGCCCGCGCACGGAGTCGACGCTGCCGAGCGCGCGGAGTTCGCCCAGTTGATCCGGCGCCTGGACGATCTCGAGCGCGGCCGAACGGTGGATTGATGAGACGGACCGAAGCTCTCCTGCTGATCGCGGCGGCACTTGCACTGACTGCGTTCGTCCTCCGCGACCGCCCCACCGTCCCCGCGCATGACTCACTGTTCGAGTCCGGCAGCCTCGGCGTTCCGGAGGAACCATGAGGGACGAGGCCATCCGGCTCCATGATCGCGCGGCATTCGAGGGCGGAGCGACGCGTGCGATCGCTGCAGGGGCCGTCGCCGGCGCCTGTCACGCGTTGGCGTTGCGGCTCGTTCCCGAGGTGCCTCTTGCCTGGGTGGCCTTCGTGGCCATCGCGCTCTCCGCGGCACGTGGGGATCGCACGGATCGAACTCTCCTGTCGATCGGATCGCTGGTTCTCCCCTCTGTGCCGTGGCTGCTGCGACTGGAGAACGAAGGGTGGACCGTCGCTCTCTCGGCCGCAGCGGCGGGGCTCGTCATGGTGCGTGGCCGACTGTGCGAACGCGGCGAGGCAGGCCTGGTCGGCGCGTATCGTCCCGGTGGCGCTCACTGGCTCGCGGCCGCAGTGACGACAGGAGCGTCGGGCTTCATCGGTACCCAGGTGGTGGACGTACTCACGACCCGGCTCGTCGAACAGGTTCCGATTCTGCTGGTCGCCATCGGAAGCGGTGCGGTGCTCGCTCTCTTCGCCGTGCTCGGAACGCTGGCGGCTCACGTGGCGCTCTACCCGGATCCGGTGGAGGCGCGGTGTCAGGCGTTGCTCTGGGGGTCTTCGGGAGCGTGCCGCGAGCTGGGGTCGCGCGCACTGGCGCTGTATCGGGAGTGTGGGGCCGAGCTGGCGAAGCTGCCGAAAGGGTCGGCGCACGTCGAGCTCGCGCGGACGCTCTCGGAAGTGACCGTGTCGATCGCGGAGCTCGCCTCCGAGTGGAGCAGTGTCGACGCCTCGGTGGGGCTCGGCGGCCCCGATGCGCTCGAGGCAGAGATCGCGTCTCTGGAACTGGACGCGCACAACAGCCGGGATGCGCAGGCGAAACATCACCTCGAGACCGCCGCGGCGTCGCTACGTGAGGAGCTCGGACATTTCGAGCAGCATGCGCTCCACCGGGAACGGATCCTGTCCCGGCTCAGGTTGGAGCTGACGACGCTCGAACGCGCGCGGGGGGCGCTGGCCGGACTCCGCAGCGGACATGCGCAGCTGCGCGCCACCGAGCTCGCCGCGCTTGCGCGGAGCTTCGATGAGCTCGCTCGCCATCAACGAGACGAGGCGCAGATCGCGGAGGAGGTCTTCGCCGGCATCCACGGCACGAAGTGACATTCGGTCGAGTACGCTGTCCTGGGATCAAGACCTTCGTCAGGGTGAATCGATGAAGTGGGAGCAGGTGTCCGCGCTGGGTCGCGAGTTGCCGACATGTTCAACTGCAGGGCCGTCTCAATCAACTCCAGCGCGGCACCATGTAGAACTCCGCGGTGGCCACCGTACAACGGCGCAACGGGCGCGAATCGAAGTCGGACGCTCCGACCGCACGAAGTCCTGGAATGGGTTCTTCGGATCAGGGCACCCGGCCAACGCCGGGAACGTGGTGAAGGCGATGGCGTCCGCGAAGGACGGCTACCCCGAGGTGGCGCGATCATCGACCAGAGCCAGTCGCTCAACCTGTTCGGCCTTCGCCATCTGATCCGGCGTGTCACGCCAGCTCAGAACGCACGCTTCGGCGATGCGGAAGGTCTCGAAGCACCCCCGGCATGTCTGTCTCCCGCGCCCCGAGCTGGGCCAGCTTTCGCGAATCGTACCCGTAGGGATCCTGGACCTCGAGCTCTCGGCTCACCAGAGACGGGAACCGCTCGAACCGACGGGTGATTTCGTGCCACAACTCCGCTGCGGAAAAAAAGCAGCTGCCATGTCGATCCGGCACGCCCTCAATCGTCGCCATCTCAGAGGGAGGCGATCGGGCCGCCCGAAAACAAAGGAGCAAGAGCGATGCGAGTCATGGTGATCGTGAAGGCGACGAAGAACTCCGAGGAGGGCGTGATGCCCAGCGAGAAGCTGCTCGCCGACATGGGCAAGTACAATGAGGAGTTGGTGAAGGCCGGCGTCATGTTGGCAGGGGATGGCCTTCACCCCAGCCGCAAGGGTAAGCGGGTGCGCTTCTCCGGCGGGAAGAAGGCTGTCATCGATGGACCCTTTGCCGAGACGAAGGAACTGATCGCCGGCTACTGGATCTGGCAGGTGAAGTCGATGGAGGAGGCCGTGGAGTGGGTGCGGCGTTGCCCGGATCCGATGCCCGGTGAAGAGTCGGAGATCGAGATCCGGCCCGCGTTCGAGGCCGAGGACTTCGGCGAGGAGTTCACGCCGGAGCTCCGAGCGCAGGAAGACAGCCTGCGCCTGGAACTCGAGCGACAGAAGAAGAGCTAGGGAGGGCAAACGCAGGTGTCTGGGGCGTCCGAAGCTGCGCGCAGGGCCATCGAGGCAGTCTGGCGGATCGAGTCCGCCCGGCTCATCGGCGGTCTTGCGCGCATGGTCGAGGATGTTGGGCTGGCCGAGGACCTGGCGCACGACGCGCTGATCGCGGCCATGGAGCGATGGCCCAGGACGGGCATCCCCGAGAACCCGGGCGCCTGGCTGATGGCGACCGCGAAGCATCGGGCCATCGACCAGCTCCGGTGGCGGCAGCGGGTCGAGCGGGGGAGGGAAACGCTCGAGGCAGCGGTGCCGGCCGGGCTGTGCGTGACGGCGGAGCTCGAGGCGGCCCTGGACGACAGGGTGCGCGACGACCTGCTGCGATTGGTGTTCATCGCCTGTCATCCCGTCCTCTCGCCCGACGCCCGGGTGGCGTTGACCCTGCGGCTTCTCGGAGGGCTGACCACGGAGGAGATCTCCCGGGCGTTCCTCGCGCCGGAGGCGACGATTGCGCAGCGAATCGTCCGGGCGAAGCGGACCCTCACCGAGGCCCGGGTCCCTTTCGAGGTACCGCAAGGGGCGGAGTTCTCGGCGCGGCTGCCTTCGGTGCTCGAGGTCATCTACCTCGTCTTCAATGAGGGCTACGCGGCCACCGAGGGCGACGACTGGATGCGCCCGGAGCTCTGCGAAGAAGCCCTGCGACTTGGGCGGATCCTGGCGGAGCTCGTCCCACAGGAGGCGGAGGTACACGGGCTGGTCGCGTTGATGGAGCTGCACGCCTCGAGGACGCGGGCGCGGGTGGGGCCTTCCGGAGAGCCGATTCTTCTTCTGGATCAGGACCGATCTCGCTGGGACCGGCTCCTGGTGGGCCGCGGCCTTGCCGCGCTCGCGCGCGCCGAGGCCATGGGCCGTCCGATGGGCCCCTATGCCTTGCAGGCCGCGATCTCCGGATGCCATGCGCGAGCGCCCACAGCCGGGGAGACGGATTGGAACCGCATCGTCGCGCTCTACGACGCCCTGGTCGAGCTGACCCATTCTGCAGTCGTGGAGCTGAACCGTGCCGTGGCAGTGTCGATGGCGTTCGGACCGGCCGCTGGACTCGAGCTCATCGAAGAACTCGTAGAGGAGCCGACTCTGAGCGGTTACCACCTCCTGCCGGCCGTTCGCGGCGATCTCCTGGCGAAGCTCGGTCGGTTCGAGGAAGCCAGGGCTCAGTTCGAACAGGCGGCTTTCATGGCGAAGAACTCCCGCGAGCGGGCGCTGTTATTGGCCAGAGCGAAGGCCGGCAGATGACGTGAGTGACTCTCGCTTTCGAGTCGCTCTTCGAGCGACGGCAACGTCGCCCGCGTTGCTATTGAGCAGTAGCGACTGGACTGCCACCATCCGCCGCATGTCCTGGAAAGAGATGCCTGTGAACGGCGGTGTGCTGCGGTTCGATCGGGCTACCGGTACGAACGTTCTGCTCCGCAGCCCGGAGACCGCGCTCAATCGCCGAGAAGCGCCGCGATCGATCCAGATCGGCCTGCTGTCGCCGTGCAACATGTCGTGCAGCTTCTGCTATCGCGACGCAGCGGCTCCAAGTCGGCTGACGAGCGAATTTCTCCTCGATCTGCTCATCCGGGCTGACCAGTGGGGCGTCCTCGAGGTCGCCTTCGGCGGCGGCGAGCCGCTCCTCTTCAAAGGGTTCGTGGAGCTCCTCCGCAACCTGCATGAGAAGACCGATCTCGGGCTGAACTTCACGACCAACGGAACCCTCCTCACGACGGAACGCGTCGACGCGCTCGAAGGGGTCGTTGGCGAGGTCCGCGTTTCTGCGTACGCCGACAACAATTATCGCGAGACCTTGAGACGAGCGCGGCGCCTCAACCTCGGGGTCAATCTCCTGGTCACTCCGGAGAATGTGAACCGGCTCGAAGTTCTCGTGCATGACTGCTTCGAGCAGGGAGCCCGCAACGTCTTGCTCCTCGGTTACAAGGGGCAGGACAGCTCACTGCATCTTGATGCGCACGGCCTCGAGCGACTCCAGGAATCCGTGCGGCGGATGTTCCGCCTGCCGCTGCGCCTGGACATCTGCTGGCATCCGCACCTCACCGGGGTGGACCACCTCTTCCAGCGAAGCGATTGCGGTGCGGGCGACGAGTTCCTGGTGATCACGCCCGACCGAGCAATCCAACCCTGCTCCTTCCATCACGAGAGGATTCCGTTCAGCTCTTTCGAGGACTTGCGGCTCATCTACCGGGACCTCCGCGCTCGGCGGCCGCCGGCCGACATCGCCGGGTGCACGCGGTCGCAGTTCCGCGCCGGTCCTGAAGCGGCTCCACCCGAACCTGCAGCGTGGGTGTGGCAAGCCCGCGCCAGCAACAACAGCGGCGACTGGACCATCGCGGCCCGGTTCGGTGATGCGGAGACCGCCCGCAAGATGGCCGCGAGCCTCCGCGAGCTCGCGCGGGCACACGAGGCGTTTCTCGCCAGTGCCGAGGGTCAGGCGTTCGTGGAGGGCAACGGATTCGACGGCTCGGTTCCTACTCCGCCACTCCGAGACTACGGGCGAGCCCACGGCATCGAATGGAATGACGGGCTGTGGTGGGAGGAAGACGGCTTTGGGGCGCCCGTCCTCACCGCGGGCGCAGTTGGCGATGCGGTGGTCGTCTACCATCCCTACTGCATGGGCCTGCCGGAGGAGCAATTCCGCGAGTTGTTCCGACGGACCGGCGCGCTCGAGATGGGCTACTGGCAATACGGCCGGCCGATGGTCGTTATCCGCGCCGCCGGTCGACAAGACGTCGCGATCGAGCAGGCGAAGAAGTTCGTCGAAAAGGTTCGCGCCGCGGAGTATCCGAGCGACGTCGAGGACGATCCACCGTGGGGCCGTGAAGCGCGCGACACCCGCCTTCTGCGCGATGAGGACCGAAGCGCGCGGCTGTCCGAAGGCGAGCACCGCATCGAAGTGCGCGGCGATGAGGTCACTCTCTCCCTCGGTTTTGAAAATACGTTTGCCGGACCGATCGCCGTCGAGAACTGGCTCAAGGAGAAGGGGTTCAAGGACATCCGGACCACCGTCGGACCGGTGCTCGAGAAGCTGGAACCGGCGACCGAGCACTTCGACCCGCGCGTGGGCCTCTTTGGCAAGGTGATTCCGGGATCGGCTCCATGGGAGCAGACCCTGCTCACCAAAGTGTCGGACAGGCAGGTCGTCGAGTGGATGTTTGCCGCGGGCAAACTATCGAGGGACTTCTCAACCCGGCTTGCGGAGGTGAAGCCGTCCACCCTTCTCGGTCTGGTCTCCGAGGTCGCCCGGGCGCGATGGGACGCCGGAGATCCAGCCACGAATGTCGTGGTGCAGGTCGCCGCCTGGCAGCGTGAAGGAGCGGCAGAGCTGGTTCGGGCGTTCTGGGAACGCCTGCCCGCTCAGGATCTCCCGACGCACTCAGCGGCGTTGCTCGCTCTCGCAGCCTCTCTCCCGAAGGACGAAGCGCTCGAGAAGGCCCGCGACTGGGTACGAGGTACCACCGAGACCAGAGAAGCATTCCGACGCCTCGAAGCGCTGACTCCGCTCCGCGAGCCAAGGCTCGCCGGACTCGTGGAGGAAACCCGGCGCAGAGCGGGTCAAGTCGAAGGCGTGGACCTGGACCCTGTCGCGGAGCTCGTTGCCAGGAGTGGAGCTGACTGGAGCGTTCTGGCCGCCTGGATCCAGGGAGAGGATCTGTTCCTCGCGCGAATCGCGGTGCGAGCCCTGAGGATGTACTGCAAGTTCGGCATTCCAGAAGGCTTCCAGCAGACCGACACGCTGACGCTGACGAAGCTCCTCGCGGACTACCGAGCGCGCGACGGTGACACCCGACAGCAGGACATCGTGAACGAGATCCTCAGACATCCGGTTGCGCTGGTGAGCGATGCGGAAGGCATCTGACGAGAGGGGCATCGTTTTCGCGGGAGCGACGAAGGACAGACCGCGCGCCACGACTCGACGCTCAGATGAGGACGATGGGTTGACCCTTCATGATGATCATCGTGTGCCTCAGGCGAGGGCGCGCGCGAGGTGCGGTTCTGCCTGAGAAAGAGATCCGTCGCCGGCCGGTGCTCGGCAACATGGGCCGAACGCCCAGGCGTGCCCCCGACACGCGCAACCCTGTCGCTGATGCAGCTGCGATGGAGGCTCCCAATGTTCTTCGTCGAGATCATGTCGGGAGGATCGCGATGAAAAAGAAACTGGCACCCACCCTCGAGCCGCAAACGCGGGCATGGCTGGACGAAGTGAACGCAGCCGGAGGAAAGGCCATCTACGAGCTGTCGCCGAAGGACGCTCGCAAGGTCCTCTCTGACGTGCAGTCGGGAGAGGACGTGGAGAAGCTGCCTGCAGACATCGAGGACCGCACCATCCCCGGCGGCCCCGACAATCGAGGCATTTCCATTCGCATCGTCCGGCCGAAGGGGAGCACGGGTGCGCTGCCGGTGATCATGCACTTCCACGGCGGTGGCTGGGTGCTGGGCGGCAAGGACACGCACGATCGGCTGGTGCGGGAGCTCGCCAACGGCGCGGAAGCGGCCGTCGTCTTCGTCGACTACACGCCTGCCCCGGACGCCCAGTTCCCGGTGCAGATCGAACAGGCGTACGCGGCGACGAAGTGGATCGCGGAGAACGGCGCCTCGCTCAATCTGGACCCCTCACGGCTCGCGGTCCTCGGAGACAGCGTCGGGGGCAACATGGCGACGGTGGTGGCGCTGATGGCAAAGGAGCGCGGCGGACCGGAGATCGCGTTCCAGGTGCTCTTCTATCCGGTGACGGATGCGAGCTTCGAGACCGGCAGCTATCGCGAGTTCGCGGACGGCTACTTCCTCGCGCGCGAAGGGATGAAGTGGTTCTGGGACAACTACCTCCCGAACAAGGAGCAGCGCAGCGACCGCCACGCCTCGCCGCTGCGCGCCTCCGAGGAGGAGCTCAAGGACTTGCCTCCGGCGCTGATCGTCGTCGGAGAACACGACGTCCTCCGCGACGAGGTCGAGGCCTACGCGCACAAGCTCAGCTCCGCCGGCGT
>JBAWAM010000765.1:0-24787 GCA_049589315.1 Myxococcaceae bacterium | reverse complement strand
ACGCGGAGAAGATGAACTTCGAGGTGCCGCTGACCTGGCTGGTGATCCTCACCTCGATCGTGTCGGTGGCTCTGACGTTCGTCGTCTCGTACCTGCTGATCCCCGACGTGATGGGGAACACCGACCTGTGGTGGCAGCTCTCGGCGATCATCAGCTGCGGCACCGCCGCCGGCGCGATCATCCCCGAGGTGGTCAAGGCCTTCACCTCCACCGAGTCGGGTCACGTCCGCGAGGTCGTCGCCTCCTCGAAAGAGGGCGGCGCCTCGCTCAACATCATCTCCGGCCTGGTCGCGGGCAACTTCTCCGCCTACTGGATGGGTCTGGTCATCGTCGGGCTGATGGGCGTCGCCTACTGGATCACCCTGCAGTTCCCGGTGGACCTCATGCTGGCGCCGGCGGTGTTCGCCTTCGGCCTGGTGGCCTTCGGCTTCCTCGGCATGGGCCCGGTGACCATCGCGGTCGACTCCTACGGACCGGTGACCGACAACGCCCAGTCCGTCTATGAGCTCTCCCTGATCGAGAACATCCCCAACGTGAAGGAGGAGATCCGCCGCGACTTCGGCTTCGAGCCCAACTTCGAGAAGAGCAAGGAGTTCCTCGAAGAGAACGACGGCGCCGGCAACACCTTCAAGGCCACCGCCAAGCCGGTGCTGATCGGCACTGCGGTCGTCGGCGCGACCACGATGATCTTCTCGATCATCGCCCTGCTCGTCGGCACCGAGACGGTGAACGGGGTGCTGCAGTTCAAGCAGGCCGGGATGAGCAACCTGTCGATGCTCCACCCGCCGTTCCTGCTCGGGCTGATCACCGGCGGCGCGATGATCTACTGGTTCTCCGGCGCCTCGATGCAGGCGGTCTCCACGGGCGCGTACCGCGCGGTCGAGTTCATCAAGGCCAACATCAAGCTCGAAGGCGTGGAGAAGGCCTCGGTGCAGGACAGCCAGAAGGTGGTCGAGATCTGCACGACGTACGCGCAGAAGGGCATGTGGAACATCTTCCTCGCGGTGTTCTTCGCGACGATCGCGTTCGCCTGCTTCGAGCCGTACTTCTTCATCGGCTACCTGATCTCCATCGCCATCTTCGGCCTGTACCAGGCGATCTTCATGGCCAACGCGGGCGGCGCCTGGGACAACGCGAAGAAGCTGGTGGAGACGGAGTTGAAGGCCAAGGGCACGGACCTGCACGCGGCCACGGTGGTCGGCGACACGGTGGGCGACCCGTTCAAGGACACCTCGTCGGTCGCGCTCAATCCGGTCATCAAGTTCACCACGCTCTTCGGCCTGCTCGCGGTGGAGATGGCCATCGAGCTCCCTGTGACCTGGAGCCGGATCATCGCGGTCGCGTTCTTCCTGGTGTCGGCCTGGTTCGTCCGGCGCTCGTTCTACGGAATGCGCATCCAGTCGGTCGCGACGCCGGCCCCGAGCTCGGCGCAGACAGCGTCCAGCACTCTGGCGTAGCCGCTTCATCCAGCACGCCGTGAACCCGGCCCGGATCCCCTCGTGGATCCGGGCCGTCTTCTTTTCCGGCGCGCTTGCCTCCCTGCTGAGCGGCCGAGCAGGCGTGGCTAAGCGAAAAGGGCGGGTGGTCACCTCGACGCCCGGTGTCGATTCTTTAGCCCGTTGGCGGAACCTCGCCATTTCGCGGAGGGGGGAGACACATGAACGGATTCAGATACGGAGTATGGGCGGCGGTCGGTGCGCTCGGGCTTGGTCTGGGCGGCGCGGCGTTCGCCGCAGGTGGCGACAAGGAACACAAACAACAGCCAGGGACCCAGGTGTACCCGCCGGAGCAGCCACAGACGGGGATGGGCGGCGCGGGCATGGAGGCGCAGGCCCAGCTCGAAGGCAACGTGGTGCAGAAGCAGGGCAACCAGCTGTACCTCAAGCTCGACAACGGCGCGGTGGCGCCCGTCACGGTCTCGGCGAACACGCAGTTCGAGGGACTCCCGCAGGACGCCAAAGAGCAGAAGGGTCAGAAGGCGCTCCAGTGGGTCGCGCCCGGCCAGAAGGTGACCGCTTCGGTGATGGCGAAGCAGGGCAAGAACCAGGCGCAGATGATCAAGCTCGATGAGTCTGCGATCCAGGTGAACGAGATCGAGGGCACGGTGGCGAGCGCCACGGGGAACCAGGTGTACATCGAGCACAACGGCGCGCTCATCCCGCTGAAGGTGAACAACCAGACCTCGATCCAGGGCGTCCAGAGCCTGCGGCAGGCGCAGGAAGGGTCGCAGGTCCGCGCCAGCTTCAAGGCGGGTCCCCAGGGCACGGACAACATCGCCACGAAGCTCGAGTTCGAGGGCGGTCAGCAGGGCCGGGGCGGCGCCGGTTTCCCAGAGGAGCCCCAGCAGAAGCAGCCGCAGGAGCGGCCGCAGGGCCAGCAGGAGAAGGGCACCCAATACTGAGTCCGGAGCCCGCCTGACGGGTAAAGCGCGGGCGATGAGCGGTTTGCCGCCATCGCCCGCGTAGTCGTTGCGGGGAAAATCTTGTAGAGGGACGGCGTGGGTTCCACCGGGATGTCCATCCTCCGCTTTACGTTCCTCGGCACCTCCGCGGCCCAGCCGACGGTGAACCGGAACCTGTCCGGCCTCGCGGTAAAGGCGGACACGGATCTGCTGCTCTTCGACTGCGGCGAGGGGTCACAGCGGCAGATGGTCCGTTTCGGCACCGGATTCACCGTGGACGCGGTGTTCTTCACGCACTTCCATGCCGATCACTACCTGGGGATCATCGGCTTCCTGCGCACGCTGGGGATGACCGGCCGCGAGACGCCGATGCTGCTGTATGGGCCGCCTCCCGCCCGGCGGCTGCTCCATCAGGCGGTGTACCTGGGGACCGAGAAGCTGGACTTCCCGGTGGAGATCATTGAGCTGCGCCACGGCGACGTGGTGAAGCGGGGCTCGTATTCGGTGCAGGCGGTGCAGGTGGACCACCGGGTGGGCGCGCTGGGATACGTGCTGCAGGAAGAAGAACGTCCCGGCCGGTTCGACGTGCAGAAGGCGCGCGCGCTCGGTGTGGCGGAGGGGCCGGATTTCGGTCGGCTCCAGCGCGGAGAGACGGTGAAGGCGCTCGACGGCCGGAGCGTGACGCCCGAAGAGGTGCTCGGACCGCGCCGCGCCGGGAGGAAGGCGGTCATCTCCGGCGACACCCGCCCCTGCCCGAACCTCATCGGCGCGGCGAAGGACGCAGATCTCCTGATCCACGAGGCGACATTCTCCGACGACGAGCAGGAGCGCGCGCTCGAGACGCGGCACTCCACCGGTCGCGAGGCGGGTCGAGTCGCGAAGGAGGCGAACGTGCGGAAGCTGGTCCTCACCCACCTGTCCTCGCGGCACGATGTGGACTTCGGGCGGCTGCTCGCGCAGTCGCGCGAGGAGTTCAAGGGTCCGGTCGAGGTGGCCTGGGATGGTCTGACCTTCGAGCTCTCTCCCCGGGAATAGCTACCGAAGCAGTCCTTCTTCGACCTTCTCCCACGCCTCGAGGATCTCCCGGGTGCGGCGCTCGGCGAGCTCGCGGAACTCGGGCGCCAGGTGGGCCACCTTGTCCGGGTGGTACTGGGTGATGAGGTTGCGGAAGCTCTTCTTCGCCTCGGCCAGCGGGGTGCCGGGGGCGATGCCGAGCAGCTTCCACGGATTCGCTGACTCTGACGGCCCCTGTGTGGTTCGCGGGCGGTACAGCCGGGACGCGGCCTCCTCCATCCGGCGGAGGTCCGCCGAGGGCGTGCTCTTCTGCAGCACCGCCTCCACCCGTCCGCCCACCAGCAGCAGGTAGCCCGACGCGGCGGCATAGGCGCGCGCCCGGTCGTCCGGGAAGAGCCGCTCGGCGAGGTCCCCCATGGGGTCGCGCCACATGCCCTCGGTGGACCCCTCGTCGGCGAGGACGAGCTGGTCGATCCGGTCGCCGAAGAGCGCTTCGAAGGTGGTGAACGGCTCGCGGTCGGGCACGGGCCGGGAGAATCGGTCCTGCCGCACCTGGGTGACCATCAGTGGTTGCTTCACTCCGTCCACGCGCGCGAACAGCTTCGACCTCACCTCGCGGTCGGAGAAGTAGAGGACCTCGATCACGCGCCGAGGCTATCACCGCCCTCCCGACCGGGGTGCCTGCTCGCCTGCACTCATCGAAGCCGCGCGTCGAGGGATCGAAGTAGAATCCCGCGCGTGAGAGAGCGGCTCGTCATCCTGGGGCACCGGTTCCTGCGGCATTGGAAGCTGATCGGGGTGATCCCCCTGGCCTTCACCGCCGTGGTGCTGACCTGCTGGCACCTCGAATGGCAGCTCATGGTGGAGGTTGAAGACACCGTCTATGACCGCGCGCTCAAGAAGTACGCCCGGCGCGACGGCGTCTCCGACCAGGTGGTGGTGCTCGCGTTCGACGATCACACCCTCAATACGATCGCCCACGAGAAGGAGGATTTCCGGCTCGCCTATGGGCGCTGGCCGTACTCGCGGAACATCCATGCGGATCTGCTCGCCCACTTGAAATCCGAGGGCGCGCGGGCGGTGGTGTTCGATCTGGTCATGGACACGCCGAACGACGACGACGGCGACGCGGCGATGGAGAAGGTCATCCGCACCGAACGCATCCCGGTCTACGTGGGGTTCGCCACCCATCGGAACGCCTCCCCTCTCCCGAAGGTCGCCCCGCGGAATCGGCTCCCCGACGAAGTCATGACCGAGGCGAAGGATCCCGCAGCGAACTTCGTCGCGGCGCTCGCGGACGAGGCCGACCCCTTCGCGGAGCCGGCCATGGCGGCACCGGGAGCGTCGCGGGAGCTGGAGGCGGAGGCGACGCGTCGTCGCGCTGCCGAATTGGTTGCCTTTCCGGTGGCGGGGCCGACGGCGCCCCATCAGGAGCCCGATCGCCACCCGCTCCCGCCCTTCCCGCTCCTGCTCGAGGTCGCATCGGGTGCAGGTGTCGTCGAGCCGGAGGAGGATCCCGACGGCGTCCTCCGCGGCACGAAGTTCGCCTGGTCGGATCCGTCGAACGACTACGTCACCCTCCCGGTGGCGGTCGCGGCGGATCTCTACGGAGCGCGGGAGGTGCGCATCGAGCGGGGGACGCTCCAGCTCGGCGAGCGGAGCTGGCGCATCAACGCAGACGGGAGCGCGCGCATCGACTACGGCGGGCAGCTGGAGGAGCGCTTCAAGGTCTATTCGGTCTACGCCGCGCTCAACGACTTCGCAGAGCGGGACAACGCGAGCTGGGAGCGGAAGATCACGCCCGGCGCCTTCCGGGACAAGGTGGTGGTCCTGGGGGGAATCGCCGTGGGGACCGCCGACGTGAAGGCGACGCCGTTCCAGTCGCTCTCTCCGGGCGTGGTGAAGCAGGCCGCGGTGCTCGACACGCTGCTGGATCCGGACGGACGCTTCATCACCCGGGCGCCGCTGTGGCTGGTGGGGCTGACCTGCTTCATCGTGACCCTGCTCCTGGTCGCGACGATGACCCTCTTCCGGTCCACGGTGCTCGAAGTGGGCCTGCCGGCGCTCTTGTACGTCGGGTTCTTCGCGGTGACCGGCCTCATCGTGAGTGGGTGGGGCATCCACCTGCCCGCAACGCCGGTGGTCTGGGCCGGCATCGGCGGGAGCCTCACTGCGACGGCGATCGGCCGGTTCTTCGCGGACCGGAATCGGGAGCTGCTCAAGGAGAGCTTCGTCCGCTACCTGGATCGAACCCTGGTGGAGCAGATGGCGGAGTCGAACGAGCTGCCCCGGCTCGAGGGGGAGAACCGGGAGATCACCGCCTTCTTCTCGGACATCCGCGGGTTCTCCAGCTTCTCCGAAGATCTCAAGTCCGACCCGCACCAGCTCGTCCGGATCCTCAACACCTACCTGACCCGGGTGAGCGCGGCGCTGATGCGCGAAGGCGGGTGCCTCGACAAGTACATCGGCGACGCGGTGGTGTGCCTGTTCGGCGCCCCGCTCCGGCTGAAGGACCACGCGGTGCGCGCCTGCCGGGCGGCGCTGGCGGTCCAGGCGGAGGTCGCGCAGATCCGGGAGGAGTTCCGCGCGCAGGGACTGCCCGACGTGTACACCCGCATCGGGTTGAACTCGGGCGTGATGTTCGTCGGCAACTTCGGCAGCGAGCAGCTCTTCGACTACACCGCGATGGGCGACGGGATGAACCTCGCCTCCCGGCTCGAGGGCGCGAACAAGGCGTACGACACCCTCATCATGATCGGCCAGAACACCTGGGAGCTGGCGATGGATTTCATCGAGGTCCGCGAGCTCGACCGGGTGCGCGTCGCCGGCAAGAGCGAGGCGGTGGCGGTCTACGAGCTGCTGGCCATGAAGGGCGAGCTCGATCCGGGGAAGCGCCAGATCGTGGAGCTCTATGCCCAGGCGCTGGACGCCTGGCGGCGGGGCAAGTTCGCCCAGGCGCTGGTGGTCGTCGAAGGCATCCTCCGGCTGGACCCACACGACGGGCCGACCCTCGCGCTGAAGAAACGATGTGAGACGTACATTGCGGTACCGCCGAGGAACTTCGACGGTGTGACGAACCTCGAGAAGTGAGGCATAGGGTCAGCTCATGAAACGCACAGCCTGGATGGTCGGGGCGCTGGTGCTCCCGACAGTGCTCCTCGCCGGGACCGCGACGGCGCTCGAGCTCAACGACCGGATCTTCGTCCGCACGCGCGAGGCCAGGCTGCTCAAGAGCGCGGCGGCGAACGCGAAGCCGGTGCGCGCGCTGAAGCAGGGCGAGGCGCTGACCTGGCTGGGCCGGGCGAAGAAGGACCCGCGCTACCACCAGGTACAGACCGCCCGCGGAGAGAAGGGCGTGGTCTTCTACTCCCAGCTCGCCACCACCCCTCCGCGCAAGGAGCTCAGCGGGGACACCGGAGCCGTTCCGGCCGAAGCGCACGCGAGCTTCGGCGCCGCGGCCCGCGGCGTCACCGAAGGGCCGAAGAAGGTGTCGGAGCGGCTCGACAACGGCGAGAGCGCGCGGCAGCTCGATGCGCTGATCGCGGTGAGCAACAAGGTGCGCAAGGAGCTCGGGGGGAGCCAGCGATGACCGTGCATGGACTGACGCTCTCCTCCCTCGCGATGGCGGCGATGGTGCTGCCCTGTGGCACCCGGCTGCCGATGGACGACCTGAAACGGCACGCGGCGAACTTCGAGCAGAAGTCGGGCGAATTCGAGCGCTGCGACAAGCTGCGCACCACGCCGATCGGGCTCAAGGAGGAGCAGGCGGTGGGTCAGACCACCGCGCTGCAGATCATCCGCGACGGCGGGCTCACCCATGACGGGAAGGAGACCGCATCGCTGCGCGCGCTGAACCGGCTGGGCGTCGCGCTGGCGCTGATGTCGGAGCGGCCCGGCCTGGAGTGGACATTCGGGATCCTCGAGGACGACGGCGTGAACGCCTTCGCCACCCCCGGCGGATACATCTTCGTCACCCGCGGCCTCCTCCTGACCGTGGAGAACGAGGCCCAGCTCGCGGGGGTGCTCGCCCACGAGATCTCCCACGTGAACCACCAGCACGCGCTCAACCACTACCGGCCGCTCAAGGCCAACGCCTGCCACACCATGGCCGCCAAGGACCTCGCGGTGGACGCGGCGGGCAAGGTGACCGGGCAGCTCCTCGACTCGCAGCTCGCCCACATCGACTTCGACGGCGCGGTGGACGCCGCGACCAGCGCGCTGTTGGAGGAGCTGGCGAAGGGGCTGATCAAGCTCATGGCGGAGAAGGGCTACCCCGCCTCCGAGGAGCTTCAGGCCGACCACGGCGCGGTCTCCCTGATGATCACCGCCGGCTACGATCCGAGCGAGTACCGCAAGCTCCTCTCCCGGCTCCCCGCGGAGAAGAACCTCAAGAACCATCCGCCCGTCTCCGAACGGGTCGCCAGCGTCGATCAGCGGATCGCCGCCCTGAAGGGGGATCCGCTCTGCGGCGGTGCGCATCCCTTTGGAACGGACCAGGGCTTCCGGGCGCCTCCTCTCTCGAAGGACCTGTTGACCGCGCTGAAGTAACCGGAGCTCAACAGTTCCATTTCAGACGCTTGTCCGACATATGGGACCAATGTAAGGGCCCCGCATATGTACCGACAAACACTCGTCATGATCGCCGCGGTGAGCATCGCCGCGTGTGGACCTCAGGAGCTCGACCTCGAGGCCGGCGCACAACCGGCGGCGGCCACGACCGAAGCTGCAGGGCTGAGGGGCACCGAGACGGTCATCACGTTCCACGACGACTGGGGCATCAGCCGCAGCAACCTGTTCATCGAAGGTGGCACTGTCCGGGTGGTCTACGACCCGGACCGCCTCCCACAGTGCCGGGGCGACTCCAATGGCCGCCCGGCCTGGGGCATCACCGGCTACTACCGCATCAACGACGGGCCCATCGGCTCCTTCGAGGCCGGCGGCGCCTCGCCGTCGAACGGAACGCAGGAGCCGGTCTTCACCCTGACCGAGAAGGGCACCCTGTCGCTCTGGTTCCAGGTGACGAACAGGTGGGGCTGCAGCCACTGGGACTCGAACTTCGGGAAGAACTTCACCTTCGAGATCGCGTCGAAGCCGACCGTCCACTTCAACAAGGACGGGAGCGTCCTGACGGATGGCATCGTCGGCTCCACGCCGGAGTTCACCGTCGACTACGACCTCGAGCGCCTTCCGGAGTGCCGGGCGACCTACGCCGGACACGGGGCGTGGGACATCATCGTCTACTACCGCTTCGACGGCGGCGAGGTGACGTACAAGCCGCTCTCAGAGCTCCAGGGAACGGGCCGGGTGAAGGCTCCGGCGAAGATCCCCATCCCCGCCGGGGCAAACCAGGTCGAGCTCTGGTTCATGAACAGCGACCGCGCCGGCTGCGCCCGCTGGGATTCGAACCTCGGCGAGAACTACACGTTCCGGGTGAACTGAGCCGGGACGTCAGGCGCTCCATCGGATTCGATAGAGCGCCGAATCGCCCTCCTTGCCGACGAAAACCACCTCGGTGTTCTTCCCGCCGGCGACGTTGATCCCCTCGAGGAGCAGCCCGCGGTAGAAGCCGGGCTGCGCCACGTAGTTGCACCAGACCTCGACCTCATTAGGGCCGAGCTCGGTGTAGCGGAGCTCCGAATAATTGTTCGCGGTCCGGAAGCTGCGGGTGAACCGCTGCACCGTCCGGCGGGGCCCGATCAACCGGAGCGCGGCCAGCATCGCGCGACCGATCAGTGTCGACTCGTAGCCGCGGATGAACTGCTGCCCAATGGCCGTGTACGCGGACATCGGGTCCAGGTCGCGATAGCGAACCCGCGCGAACAGTGCGAGGAAGGCCATGTAGGTCCCGAGCGGGTAGGCCACGGCGAATGGGCCATCCGGCGGGATCCCGAGCTGCTTCAGCCCATCGACGAGGTCGGCCTCGAGCGGCCTATGGGCACGCAGTACGGCTTCGAACGATTGACCGAAGACGACCTTCTCTTCGATTGACATGAATCAGCCCCCCTCGATGGCTGATTCCGCAACGAATGCGCGCCGAGGTCAACCTCCGAGACGACGTTCCTCGGCAGCGGGCGCGAGCGCGACTTCGAGCGTCCGCACCACCTGCTCGAGCGCCTCCTCCAGGCTGCACTCGCCCGACACGCACAGCGAGCAGTGCGCCATCGACGGCTCCACGAACGCGTCGTGCATGGGCTTCACCTGGCGGAGAAATTGCCGCTGCACCCCTTCCGGCGTGCGGCCCCGCTCGCGGACGTCCCGCTCCAGGCGCCGCGCGAAGCGGAGCTCTTCGCCGGCCTGCACGAACACGCTCAGGGCGAAGTGCCGTCGCACCGGACCGGCGTCGAGGATCAACGTGCCGTCCACGATCACCAGCGGCCGCACAGGAAAATGCACCGTCTCCCGGCAGCGGCTGTGGGTGGCGAAGTCGTAGATCGGCACCTCCACGTGCCGACCCGAGAGGAGCGTCTCGAGCTGCTCCGCCATGAGCGGGAAGTCGAGGCTGGAGGGGTGGTCGAAGTTGACGCTCCCCCCGTCCCCGTCGAAGCGCGCGCTCTGGTCGATGTAGAACGAGTCCTGCGGGAGGATGGCGGACAGCTCCGGGCCAAAGAGATCGTGGAGCGCCTGCGCCAGGGTGGTCTTCCCCGACCCGCTTCCGCCCGCGATCCCGACGGCGATCCGCTGCCCGCCTTCGGACAGCGCCCGCCTAGACCGTTCCAAAGAGTCGATCACCCGCGTCTCCCAGTCCCGGCAGCAGATACCCGCGTTCGTCGAGACCCTTCTCGATCGACAGCGTGAAGATCTCCACGTCCGGGTGCGCGGCGAGCACCTTGCCCAGACCGACGCGGGAAGACAACAACGTGATGACGCGGATGCGGCCGACCTCGTATTGCTTCAGCCGGTCGATGGCCGCCAGACATGTGTCGCCGGTCGCGAGCAGGGGGTCGAGCAGGAGCACCCGCTTCCCCGCCACCTGCTTCGGGAGCTTGAAGTAGTACTCCACGGTCTGTTCCATCGACTTGTCGCGGTAGATGCCGATGTGCCCGAACTGCGCGAACGGCAGCATCTGCATGAACCCCGGGAGAATCCCCTCGGCGGCGCGGAGGATGGTCGCGACGATCACCTGCTCGCCGATGCGCTGGACCCGGGCCGTCTGCATCGGGGTCTCCACGGTGGTGGAGGTGAGCAGCAGGTCCCGGGTGGACTCGTAGGCGAGGATCTGCCCGAGCTCGTTGAAGATCTGCCGGAAGTCGTGCGGCGTGGCGTTCTTGTTCCGGAGCATGCCCAGCTTGTGGGCGATGATCGGGTGCTCGAGGACGGTGACGTTCAGAACACCATTCCGTCGCTGAGCAGCGTCAGCGGAGGGCCTCCGCCCTTCCGAAGCCGCCGCGCCACGACCCGACCGGCGCTCCACGTTCCGCCCTGAAGCACCCGCGCGAGCGGGAGCTCGGCCCGCGTTCTGCCCATTCGTTCGCATACTCTCTCCCCCACGAGATCGAGCAGCTGCACGGTCAGCGCGCGCCACTCGATGATGACGTTGTCAGATGCCTTCAGCGGCCGCGCGGCGATCGACGGATCGCGCAGCGACAGCACGCCACAGTCCAGGAACAACCCACCGTTGCGGTATTCGGGGAGGCCGGTCAGCTCCTCCACGCCCGTCACCGCGAGTCCGGCGGACTCGATGGGCTCGATCAGCGAGTACGTCAGCCACTGCGACAACTTGTGGAACGGGACCCACTGCTCGAACGCGTCTCCGCCGTACGTCCACACGTCCCCGAAGCCCACGCCCTCACAGGTCACCCGCGCCGGCCACATGCGCGAGAGGCCGATCAGCAGGAGCTTCAGGATGGCCTTCGCCTCGACGGGGCGCCCGCCGGAGTCGCGCAGCAGCGCATCGATCATGTTGCCCGGCCGCGGGACGCCGTCTCCTTCCCCGAAGTACTGCGGGAAGGCGCGCAGCGAGGTGGCCAGGCGCTGCAGGAGGCCGGTGCGTCCCTCCAGTGCGGCGAGCGGGTTTGCGTCGCTCACCTGGAAGCCGCGCTTCACGTCGTCGAGGGTGAGCCGCTCCAGACCTCCCGCAGTCACCCGGAGAGGGTGCGCGGGATCGTCGCTGAACGCGCCCCTCTGGAACATCTCCAGCGACGCGAGCGCGAGGCCTTCGCTGCGGGCGTAGTGGGTGCCGTTCTCGTCGTAGCTCCACGCGTCCCCGGCGCCCGCGTCGAGAAGCACCGAGACGACGACGAGGTCGATCAGCGTGCGCGCCCGCTCGACGGGGGACTCAGACGTGATCGCGTCGAGCACGCGTCCCACGCGGTCGACTCCGCCCGCGCGGAAGTGCTCGAAGCGGCCGTGGTACGGGATGTTCCCGTCCGGGTACGTCTCCAGGGTGACCTGGAGCACGAGGTCCAACACACCCGGCAGCTTCTGGAGGTCGACCGCAAAGGAGGTCCCGCCCTCCTGGGCGAGTTCGAAGATCCGACGCGTCCTGGCCCGGATGGTGGCCGGGTCCAGCAGTACCTCGAGGGCGGTGTTCCTATTCATGGAGGCTGCGGCCCTTCACCTTCTTGAGCTCGTTCTTCCGCTTCACCCCGGTGCTCGCCGCGAAATAGCCGGCCGCCTTCTTCGCCTCCATCTCCACCGCCGCGTCGGCCGGGATCTTGTGCGCCGGGATCTCATAGCGACGCTCGACCTTGATCCCGCTGCCGACGATGGCGTCGTGCTTCATGTTCGACATGGAGATCAGGTTGTCGATCCGCTGGATGCCCATCCAGTGCAGCGCGTCCGGCATCAACTCCTGGAAGCGCATGTCCTGCACGCCGGCCACGCACTCGGTGCGGTGGAAGTACGTCGACGCGCTGTCGCCGCCCTTCTGCCGCTTGCGCGCGTTGTAGACGAGGAACTTCGTAACCTCGCCCAGCGCGCGGCCCTCCTTGCGGAAGTACACGATGTAGCCGATGCCGCCGCGCTGCGCGGTCTTGATGCACTCCTCGATGCCGTGCACCAGGTACGGCCGACAGGTACAGATGTCCGAGCCGAACACGTCGGAGCCGTTGCATTCGTCGTGGACGCGCACGGTGGTCTCGACGTCGTTCCGGCCGATCAGCGCCGGGTCGCCGAAGATGTAGACCGACGTGCTGCCGATCGGCGGCAGCATCACCTTGAGGTCTGGACGGGTGATGAGTTCGGGGAACATCCCGCCCGTCTCCTCGAACAGCGCCTTGCGGAGCGGGATCTCCTCGATGCCGAAACGCTTCGACACGCCGGGCAGGTACCAGACCGGCTCGATCGCCGCCTTGGTGACGAACACGTCGCGCGTGGGCTTCACCACCACGCCGTCGATGGGAATCTCACCCGAGTCGAACGAGCCCGCGAGGTCCGACATCGACAGGTGCGCCCGGGTCACCGCGATGGTCGGCCGGATGTCCATGCCCGCCCGGAGCTGGGAGGCAAAGGCCTTGCCCACCAGCGCGCCCCAGGGGTCCAGTGAGACGATCTTCTCGGGGTCGGCCCAGGAGGGGAACGGGCCGATCTTCGCGACCGGGTCGGTGTTGGTGAGGTCGGGCCGGTGGTCCGGCGCCATCTGGCCGGCCGCCATCGCCAGCGCGCGGTAGATCGTGTAGCTCCCCGAGTGCGAGCCGATCGTGTTCCGATGCAGCTTGTTGGTGAAGCTGGCGACGAGCGGTCCGCGCTTCTTCGGCTCGGGGTTCCCCCAGTCGATGTTCGGGCTGTCCCGGTAGATGAAGTGCGGATGCGACGTCAGGACGATGTGCGACTTGCGTTGGTGATTCGCCATGGGCGGTTCCCCCCTCAACTCATCCAGTTCTGCTGCTTCGGCGAAGTCCACTTGGTGGTGACCTTCTTCAGGTCGCTCCACAACGACAAGCTGGGCACGCCGGTGATGTCTCCGTGCCCGAACTTCGAGTCGAAGGTGCCGCCAAACGAGAACGGTTCACGCGGGACCGGCACGCCGATGTTCACGCCGATCATCCCGCTCTCCGAACGACGGGCGACCTCTTCGGCGGCCGCGCCGGAGCTGGTGAACACGGACGTCGCGTTTCCGAAGTCGCTCGAGGCATCCAGCGCCAGCGCTTCGTCGAGCGTGTTCACGCGGACGATGGAGAGCACCGGTCCGAAGAGCTCTCGCGTGGACGCCTCCGATCCGGGCCTGACCCCGTCGATGATCGTGGGCCCCAGCCAGTTGCCACCGGCGAAACCCTCCGGCGGCGTGACCTTGCGGCCGTCGAGGAGGATGCGCGCGCCCTCGGCCTCGGCGCGGGCGATGGCCGTGTGCAGGAAGTCGACCTGCTGGGCCGAGATGATCGCGCCCATGGTGTCGCCGAGCCGTTGGCTGCGAGCGCGTTCCACGATCTGCTCGATCAGGTGATCGACCTTGCCCACCGCGACGAGCACCGACGCTGCCATGCAGCGCTGGCCCGCGCAGCCGGTGAACGAGTCGGAGATGCCCTGGGCGGTGAGCTCCGGGTCCGCATCCGGGAGCAGGATGAGGTGGTTCTTCGCGCCGCCCAGCGCCAGCACGCGCTTTCCGTGCGACGTCCCCCGCTGGTACAGCGCCTTCGCCACCGGGGTCGAGCCGACGAAGCCGATCGCCCGGACGTGCGGGTGATCGACGATCGCGTTCACCGTCTCCACGCCGCCCTGGAGCACCGTGAGCGCCCCGCCCGGGAGCCCTGCCTTGACGAAGCAGTCCGCCAGGAGTTGCGAGGTCATCGGCACCTTGTCCGACGGCTTCCACACGAACGCGTTTCCGAGCGCGAGCGCGATCGGCATCATCCACATGGGCACCATCGCCGGGAAGTTGAACGGGGAGATGCCCGCGACGACGCCGAGCGGTACGCGCCGCACCTCACACGAGACGCCGCGGCTCACCTCCATCCGCCCGCCCACGTCCAGGTTCTGCAGCGAGAGCGCGAACTCCAGGACTTCGACGCCCTTGAGCACCCCCGCCTCGGCCTCGGCGATTGTCTTGCCCGACTCGAAGGACACCGTCGCACGCAGCTCCTCCATGTTCCGGAGGATGTTCTCGCGCGCCGCAAACAGGACGCGGCTGCGGTCCTTGATCGGCGTGGCGCCCCACTCGCGGGCGCCGTCGGCGGCACGCTGGATGGCCCCGTCGACCAGCGCGGCGTCCGCGGGCTTCAGCTCGAACATCGGCTCGCCCGTGTACGGACTCCGCACGGACCAGGGGCCCTTCTCGAAACGCCACTCGCCGCCCACCAGATGCGGGACGAGGCGAACACCGGAATGAATGCGCTGGTACGGGTGCATGGGCGGCGGACCGTAGCACCCGGCCCTACAGCGACCGCAAACCGCCCCCACCGCAGTGATCGTCCTTCTGTTGCGTTGGCGGCGTTGTCCACGCTCACCAATGAACGGCTCGGCTGACTGAAACCCCGGCCAGTCGGGCGACCGAGCCAGACCGGCCGGAGAAGATTCACGCCGACGTCAGCCGTTAACTCCATCGACTGCCCGGACGTAGCAGGCGAGCAGTCGCTCATCCCCTTCCTACTGGAGTCTCTTGATGTCGATCGCCGCCCTCATCGCCGCCGCTGCACTGACCACCTCGCCGATCCTGCAGAACCCCGAGCGCTTCAGTGATCGCGCCACGGAACAGCTCCGCACGACCGGCTTCGAGGACGTTGCTCACGTCAAGGCAGGCAAGCGCACGGCTCCGGTGAAGCTGGAGGGGAACGACGCCCGACGGGTCTACCGCAACGGCGCGGGCGCGCTGGGGAAGGACTCCCGCGCCTACGAGCTGCTGGTGTCGAAGCTGGCGCAGACCTCCCGTCGCTGAGAGCGCCGATTCGGCGCAAATTCCAACCCGATCTCCGCAAAGCGCCGTCTGGTTGTTGTCCATTCCCTGGGCAAGCCTCGCAGCGCGCGCACACCACATGGGCTACGGTCCACAACTGGAGGCAACATGCAGACGACGAGCGCAGCCGTATACCGGAACGATGCCCAGCCCGATTGGGGTCTGGGGCTGGTGGTGGAGGATGAGCGGGACCGTTGTGTGCTGATCTTCGAGCACGGAGGTCGAAAGGTCTTCGTGAAGTCGAGGGCGAAGGGGCTGGCGCCGGTGAGCATCGACGCAGCTGCCCTCAATGCGCTGCAGGAGAAGGTGAAGGGAAAGCACGCGTCGAGGTCGAGCGACAAGCCTCGCCTGAAGGCGAACGGCTTGAAGAAGGCTGCCGCCCGGTTCGCGGTTTTCGAGGAGCAGCTCCAGCTTTTCGAGAGGCTGTTTGTCGGCGGTTTCGAGAGCGACACGTTCGTCGAACAGGAGCGCGGCCTGACTGGGGCGAAGGGGAAGGCCGGCTACAAAGTCGCGGCGATCGCCATGGCGAAGCAGGAACTCTCGGAGGAGTGCTTCAACAGTGCTTCGCCCGAGGATCTGTTCGCGGCCGCGAAGCGCGTGCTCGGCGCCACCAACATCGTGTACCCGATTGAAGGGGCCATCCCGTTCGGCCTGATCGCCGAGACCGACCGTCCGGCGGTGTTGACTGGCCTGAAGGACCTGCTTCACGGAGAGGGTGATTTCGCCGTAAGGCTCGAGCATTTCGCCGGTTCGGTGAACCTCAAGGACAAGACCGGCAAGAGCAAGCGGGTGACGTGGCCGCTGGCGACTGTGTTCGGCGCGCTTTACGCCCCGCTGCTGCACACCTGCGTGAAGCCGACCCACTTCGCGTCCCAGGGCGCGACGCTCGGGATCGCTGTCCAGGCGTCACAGCCGGTCACCGCGGCGGGTTATCGCCAGTTCTTCGAGATCGCCACCGAGACCCAGAAGCGGCTCCTCGCGGCCGGGCACCAGCCAAGGGATCTCGTGGACGTCTACTCGTTCATCTGGCGAACGCATGCGGAGAAGCCCGCGTAGCGTCCAGATGAAGTACCCTGCGGGTTCACAAGGAGAACGGTATGCCCAAGGGCCATCAGGGAAAAGCGAAGGACAACAAGCCGAAGATGACGACGGCCGAGAAGCAGAAGAAGAAGAAGGAGAAGCAGCAGGCGAAGAAGTAGCGCCAGCACCGGATATCCTGGGCAGGAAGGACCGGCTGGGCCACGCTCATCCGGTCAGCTTCTGCGTGTACTTCAGCCCCCCGAGATCCACGCGCTCTCGCACGCTGAGAGGAGGGCCTGCAAGGCCTCGGATGCCTGCCCCCGCCAGGCGAGCCCCACCTGACGCAGGGGCGCCTCCACTCCCTCGCCGGGCTCGATCCGGGGGAGTTCGGGACGGGTGGCCGCCACGTGAGCGGGCACGACGGTTGCCCCCACGCCCGCGGCCACCAGGGCCAATGCCCACTCCTCGCTGGCCACGGTGGCCCGCACATCGAGCCGCACCCCGGCCTCTCCCAACGCCGTCTGCAGGGCCTCTCCCAGCTCGCAATGGCTGCGCTCGATGAAGGGAAGCCCCTCCAACTGCGCCAATTCGGTGAGCGCGCTCGGCCCGCCCGATGCGCCGGGGGGCAGCACGAGCACGTAGCGCTCCTCCCACAGCGGCCGGAAGCGCTCCCCTGGCCTCAGGCAGGACTGCGCGGTGAGTGATGCATCGCAAGGGTCCTCCGGGCCGACGATGTTTACCTGAAGCCCCGGCACCGCCCGCCGTGCAAGCAGCAGCACCCGCTCCACCCGGCTCATGTGCAGCGAAGGGAGCAACCGCAGCGCGAGTCGGGGGACGGCCGCCTCGGTGCGGAAGCTGCTCACCAGCGCGTCCGCCTCTTCCAACAGGCTGCGCGCCTTGCGGTACAGCCGGTGTCCGTGCTCGTTGGGGGTGAGCCCCCGCTGCTGGCGTTCGAAGAGTTGCACTCCCAACTCCTCCTCCAGCTGGGCCAGTCCCGCGGAGACGGTGGGTTGAGTGACGAAGCAGGTGCGGGCCGCCGCCACGGTGCTGCCTTGCTCGTAGGCGGCGCAGAAGTAGCGCAGGTTGCGCAGGTTCATCGGCGGGTGGGGGGAAAGTGGGGGAGCGTGGACACGACGTGCTCGTCGTGGGCCGGCACGATGACCAGCCCCGGGTGGGCCTGGTGCAGCCGGTGCAGCTTCAGAATCTGCGCCTGGTTCTCCTCGGTCGACCCGTCCAGGTGCACCATCCGTCGCAGGAGCCACGAGCGGTCCGCCGGCAGGCGCACGCCCTCCGCCGTCCAGGTGACGTCCCCGGTGAAGAGGTAGCGACTGCCATCTGCCAGGGTGAGGAGCATCCCCGTATGGCCGGGCGTGTGCCCAGCGAGGGGAACGAGCACCACCGAGCCGTCCCCGAACACGTCCTGGCTGCGAGGAAAACCCAGGATGGGGCCATGCTCGAAGCGCACCGTGCGCCAGTCCTTCACCCCCCGGTACTGGCTGGAAAGGAAGGCCGGGGGCTCGCCGGAAGCAGCAGCTGCCCTCTCGCTCTCTGGTACCCACACCGGCACGCCCGGAAAGTCCGGCAGTCCGCTGGCATGGTCCCAGTGCAAGTGCGAGAGGACAATCCACTGCACCCGCTGGGGCGGATAGCCATGGCGGCGCAGCTGCTCCACCACCGGGTCCACCGGATCGAACCGGAACACCAGGGCGTCCAGGAACGCATTGGCTGCGAACTGGGCCTCCGCGTCGCGCCCCAGACCGGTGTCGAAGAGGAAGGTGCCCCGGGGGTGCTCCACCAGCACCGCCGCGTGCACGGGTCGGCGGTAGCGCGCCCAGCTCCCTCCCGCCACCACCAGGGGCTCGGGCGCACCCGCTGAGTGCGACGTGACCAGGACGGAGAAGCGCAGTGCCGCGGGCGGCTGCGCAGGCGGCAATTCTGTCCCCATGCCAGGGTCCGTCGACGGGCCTGACTCCAGCGGGCGGTCCAGCAGGGAGATGGCCGTCATCAGCCCTGCGATGAGGAGCAGCACTCCACCGGCAATCCAACGAAGCCTGCGCATGGTTCACACTCCGGAGTTCGGGTCCGGGGCGCACCCTAGGGGCGAGTCGCTCTATTGGAAAAATCGATTCTGTCGATTCGGGGTATCGACCAGCCAAATATGAAGGAACCCGATAAACTCGGTCGCGTGCCTCCAAGTCAGGAAGAGCAGCTCGTCTACGGTCACACCCTCGAAGGCTTGTTCAAGCTCGCCATCGGCCCGAAGTTGGATGACCGGGCTCGAGCACGGTTGAGAGAGAACGGCCTCGACCTCGGTCGGCCTCTGCAGCCTACGTACACGAGACGGCAGTTCCGGAAATGGGTGCTGATCGCCGCGGAGGAGATCTATCCGAAGTTGTCGCCCGATCAGGCGCTGGAGCGGATTGGAGAGCATTCCGTCGAGGGCTACGTGAAGACGCTGCTGGGCAAGATGATCCTCGCCACAGTCAGGGTACTGGGGCCGAAGCGCACGTTGTCGCGCTTGACCCAGAACCTCAGCTCCTCGGGCAACTACTTCGAGACCCGCGCCACCGACACGGGCAAGAGCTCCTGCGACCTCTGGTACAACGACGTGGGCGGGCTGACCCCGTATTACGTAGGCATGCTTCGGATGGTCCTTCGCCTGTCGGGGGCGAAGAACGAGCGGGTGGAACCGGTCCCCGGCCCTGGCGGGGATTGCACCTTCCGGATCTCCTGGAGCTGAACACCGCCCGGCCACGTCAGCCCAGATAGCAATAGCCGTCCGAAGCGCAGTGCGCGTCTGCGCCGCAGTCCGTGTCGCTGGTGCAGGCGGCGATGCAGATGCCATCCCCACTCTGGAGCGCCGAGCACACGTAGCCGGCGCGGCAGTCGCTGCGCCCCTGGTTCGGCGCGCCACAGAGGTCCAGGCACCAGGCGCTGGTCTCGTTGAAGACCACGCAGGTGCTGCCCTGCGCGCAGCCGGTTTCCATGCAGTCCTGGGTGCAGTAGCCGCCGAGCCAGTTCGTCTCACAAACGCCACCCGCGCACTGCGAGTCCGCGCTGCAGCTCCCGCCGATGGGCGAGCCCGAGGGCGTGCCTGGCGATTCGTCGTCGGGCGAGGACTGCGGCAACACGGCGAGAACGAGGCCGTCCACGCGCTGTCCCGAGGCCAGTGTGACCGGAACCGGATTGTCGAAGTTCTTGTAGACCCCGAGCGGTTCAGTGTCCTCGAAGAACTCCTCGTCTCCGTCCGAGTCGATGGTGGCGAGCAGGAAGTACGTCTGCGGCGGCAGCTCCATCGACCAGGCGTGCCCGTTCGCAGGATCGGAGAAGGCAGCGCCTCCCATCTGCCATTCGCCAGCCGCATCCTGGTAGACGGCCGCAATGGCCGCGGGCCGGTCATCGTTCGTAGACCCGCCCACCCGGGCAGTCAGGGTGACGGACGCGTTGCCTCCGTTCGAGGTGAGGGTCAGGGAGCCAGGCGTATCTCCCACCACCAGCTTCGACTCGTCCACGGTGAGCATGAACGCGCCGGTCTTGCCGGGCGCGAGCTGAAGGTTCCAGCCGGACTCACTCTGCACGGCAGGACCGGCGGCGCCGCCCGCAGTCAGAGAGACGGTCAACGCCTGCCCTCCGATGTTCGACACGGACAGCGGCATCGACTGTCCCGATCGAAGGACGAGGGAGCGGGTGGAGACGGAGAGCTTCGCGGGTCCGGTCGTGGACGGCTGCCCCTGCGCGGCAAGCACCGCCGCGTGAGCATCCACCATCCCTTCACCGCACCCGATGTTGCACTTCGAGGCCGGGTTCGCGGTGTTCTTCAGGATCGACTCGGCCTGCGTTTGGTTCAGGTTCGGGTTCACGCTCGCCATCAGCGCGACCAGGCCAGCGACGTGTGGGCTGGCCATGCTGGTCCCATGCGCAAACTCCAGGCTCGGCGCGCCACTCTGGTCAGCGGACGTCGACAGGACGCCGTCGGGGTAGCCGTCTCCATTGCTGTCGACGGTCATGTCGCCGCCCGGCGCCATCACGTCCACCGGTGCGCCGTAGTTCGAGTACTGGGTGATGCGCCCGTCGAAGCCGGTCGCGCCGACGCAGATGACCTTGTCCTGGTTGCAGGGCGAGAACCCGGCGGCGTCCGCATTCTCGTTTCCGGCAGCGACGACGATGATGGCGCCCGTCGCCGTCGCAGCGTCGATGACCTCCTGGTACGTCTGGGACGGTCCGCCCTCCCCTCCGAGGCTCAGGTTCAGGACCTTCGCCGGCCTGGTGTTCCGTCGTACGCCGGGGACGTTGCCTCCAGCCGACCAGTAGATCCCTGCGGCAACGTCGAAGTCGGTACCGCCGCCAACGCCGAGTACCCTGACCGGGAGCACCCGGGCGTTCCACGCGACCCCTGCAACGCCGTCTCCGTTGTTCGTCACCGCCGCGACCGTTCCCGCCACGTGGGTCCCGTGCCAGCTCGAGGCTCCGTTCGGCCGGTCTCGCCCCATGTCCGTGGGGTCGTCGTCCCGGCCGTCTCCGTCTCGTGCCCTGTCCGCTTCGGAGATCAGGTCGACCCCGGACAGCACGTTCTGATCGAGGTCCGGATCACGCAGGATGCCGGTGTCGATCACCGCGACCACCACGCTGCTCGCGCCGATGGTGACGTCCCACGCGGCCGGAAGGTTCATGCGGGGGTAGTGCCACTGCAGCTCGTAGTACTCGTCGTTGGGAACCCTGAAGGCCTGGACGAGGGCGTTCAGCTCCACGTAGCGCACGCCGGGCAGACGCTGCAGCTCCTGCGCCGCCTCGTGCGACTGACCTGGATCGAGCTGCCGGCCCTTCTCGTCCGTGCAGCGCAGCAGGTGCAACCAGGGGGAGGCGTATCCGCCGTGCTCGCAGACGAGGCCGGGAACGTTGACCTGTCGCAGTGCCGCGTCGGGCGTGAGCTCACCGTCCTCGAATCGCACGATGAACTCGCCGGGTATGAAGTCCGGGGTCGGAACGGCGTTCGACGGGCGCTCACGGCTGCCGAACTTCTTGTCCGAGCGGACGCGCTCCCGGATCTTCCTGAGGTCGGGACCTGCATCGGAAGCGGTCGCCGCGGAGGCTGCCGACGCGGAGGCGACCTCTGAGACGATCAGCGCACCGGTCAGGGTGCCCTTTGCCTCTGACGGTTGCGGGTTGGGAACGGCGGGCGGTGGCTGGGGAACGAAGCCCGAGCGACGGCCGTCATCGAAGAGATTGGAGCAACCGATCGCACTGATGAGGACCAGGACAGGGAGCAGGACGCGCACAGGACGTCTCCGTTGAAACGAGTTCGTCCCGGGCCCTGTGCGAGTCGGGTGCCGGCGCGCCCGCGCGCCAACCTCCCGAAATCACTTCAAAACAGTAGACCGGCCCGCGCGCTTCGTCCGAACAACGAGACGGAGGGTTCACCGGCCCGGATGCTCGGGATTGTAGGTCGCATGCACCGCCGCGAGGCCTTGGCACGTGGAAGGCGGGGCGTCGTGACCCGTGTTCGCTCGGCATGGTAGACGCGCATCCATGACTCAACCTGCGACCCTGGCATCACCTCCGGAAACGGCTCCTTCGACGTCCACGTGCGAGCGCTGTGGAACGTTCTATGAGGGCGAGCCGGTCGTGCTTCGAGACCAGCGACTGTGCGCCGCGTGTGGGGAGCGGGTCGTGAAGGAGATCCGGAACACGCGCCTTTGGCCCGTTGGCTACATCTGGGGCGTCGGCGTGCTGCTCAATGGCGTGACCGCCTCCATCCTCTGTGCGCTCAACTGGAAGCGGCTGGGCGACGATCGGCGCGCCCGGGAAGCGTGGATCATCGCCGGCGTCGGAGCCGCGGCGATGGTAGGCGTGATCACGATCCCGAAGGTGCCCGCCTTCGCGGGGCTGGTTCTGAGCATTCTCATGACGAAGCAGGTGATCAGGGGACTCGAGGTCCCCTGGCGCACGCACAAGGCCCAGTCCGGCCCCGTGGCGAACCGGCTCGTGCCGATCCTCGCCACCATCGGTGGGCTCGTCGTGCTCGTAATGCTCTATGTGGTGACCCTGATGGCGCTCGGCATCGAGGACGTCGAAGGATAGGGGTCCGGCGCCCAGGCACGTTTCCGGCGGTGGAGCGAGCAGGTCGGTGCGCACACCTGCAAGGCCCGCGCACTGCCCACCGTGGGAAGTGCTCAGCGCGAGGAGTAGAAGCGCGGTTCCCAACCACGTGCGAATCGGCTGTCCATGGCCGCACCTCGCCTGCCCAGTCGGTGGCACCCGGCCTGCAACGCTGGCGACGTGGTGGAGGTGGGGATGAGGTTGGGAGCCAGAGCTGTCGGTTCGGGGTGCGCGCGTGTGCTCGGCGTGCTGGCTGCGATGTCTCTGCTCTGCAGCTGCGGACAGGACGGGCAGGATGCGGATGCGCTGATGACGACCTTCCTGGCCGCTGCGGACAGCGAGGCCGCTGCGAGCGAGCCAGGTAGCAACTTCGGAAGCGAAACGCGCCTGCGGGTCGACGGCTCACCAGAGCGCCACGTCTATCTCGCGTTCGAGGTGAGCGTCGATCGGCCGGTCCAGAACGCCCGGCTCCAGTTGTTCGTCGTGGACCCCGGCGCCGACGGGCCGGAACTCTACGTCACGGGCGCCCTGGGCATCACCTGGACGGAGCGTGGGCTCACCTGGGACAACCGGCCCGTGCCGGTGGGCCAGGCCCTGCAGGACCTCGGGGCGGTGGGGGACCGAACGTGGGTGGAGCTCGACGTTACTTCGGTGGTGCAGGGCAGCGGCGCGTACTCCTTCGTCCTCGTGTCCACCTCTGGTGACGGCGCGAATTTCGCCTCCCGCGAGATGAACTTTGCCGCGCGCGCGCCGAGGCTCGTGGTGACGGTGGCGGAGTCGCCCCCGGAGGGCTGAGGGCGAGTCGTTCGCGAGGCGGCCGTCGTCGCCTTCCGCTCCTTCGCTTCCTGCTTCCGCAGCACGCGGAGAAGAAGACGACTGCGGAGCCGTCCATCCTCCTCATCGCCGCAAACGCGGCGGAGGACATTCGAGCGCTCACGCATCCTGTCTACGCTCTGCCTTCGAAGCGCACGAGGCGGGTGACCTGGAGGCGCGCCTCCTGCCCGTCGCGCGGCTCTTCACGCCCATCACCTCCTTCATGGGCACCGAAGGTCCCGCTTCGGCCGTGGCCCTCCGGCTCTTGTGCGACCTGCACCCCAGCTGGGCCATCGCAGAGATGAAGAAGGGGCTCTGGGGCAAGGGGCGTGGGACGGCTGACTGGGAGAACGCGATCACACGTCCGTGTTTCATCGGCCTCGCCGAGGTGGGTACCGCAGAGAGCCTGGGAGCCTTCGAAGAATTCGTCGCAGCAAATGGGTTGGGCCGCTCTTCGAGAGCGCACACGCCGCCCGGGCGCATGGCTTCGACCGACTTCATGAGCTCCTCTGCACGAACCCACCGAGTGGAGCGCCCTGCGCCCTTTCGCCCAAGGTGCGGGGGATCCATGGCCCCTCACATGCTGGTGACGGCACCCTCCTGGAACCTGGCGTTCTGATCTCTGGAGGCCTCGGAACGATCTGCGGATCCGTCGCAGGCGGCCTCGTGTCAGCCTTCGCGTCGCGCATTCCGGAGCTTCGGGCACCCACAACGGTCTTTGCGGCAGCGGCCTATTTGCTGGCCGTGTACGGCTTCGCCACCAGGGCTTCCACTGACGCATCGGAATACGCAGACCGGCGCGTTGCAAATGCTCCGCGTCCCAACGCCGCACATCCCGCGCGAGCTGTCTGAGGTTCGCCGCAGGAGATCACAGCTCGCCTGAAGGTGCGCGCCGAGTGAGGCCCGGGTTCCGCTCTGCTGGAGTACGGCCAGGCGCTGCCGAGGCATTGGCGTGCCACGGGGCTCCTGTGGAATAAATCACGCGCTCCGACTTCTGCGCCGGCACGCACTCGGTGTCCAGGCACGTTTCCGAGCGTCTTCAAGCCCGTCTCTCGCGTCGCTTGTGTCTCACGTGGTCTATGGGCGCCCGCAGTCAAACAACGAACGCGGGCGCTGCTGGCGCGCTGTGCTCCGGAAGCCCTGGAGCCGGCGGCCGGAACTCGTGGTGTGCGCCAGGCAGGCCCCGCAGTGGAGACAACCGTTTTGCTGAAGATTCAGACAGCATGTGCAGCATTCGCAGCGGCCTCGATTCTCTTCGCAGCCGGGTGTGGCACCGGCACCAACAATGAGTCCGGCACGGGTGATGAGCTCCATACCGGCCCCGCGGCTCCCGGAACATCCCCGGCGACGCCGGGCAAGGGGACGACGGTTCCAGGCACCGGGACGACTCCGGAACCTTCGACGGGCGACACGGAGCCGGAGACCGGTGAGACGACCCCGACCACGGGCGAGCGCGCGGGCGCCCTCGACAAGGAGGGCCTCACGAAAATGTATGCGGACGACCCTGCCCAGGCTGAACAGCAGTGGTTCCTGAGCGAGGCCCCTCCGCTGGACAGCGGCGACTTTCGCATCGGCGGCAAGGGGACGGTCGAGAACCTTGGCGACGGGGTGTACCA
>JBAWAM010000764.1:0-1684 GCA_049589315.1 Myxococcaceae bacterium | reverse complement strand
GACCGCCTGAGCGCCTACAACCGCGGCCGGTACCAGGTGCGGGGCAGCGCCCTGGGGGCGGGCTTCGCGCGCTACCGCCTGGAGTACGCGCCGCTCGCCGGGGCGCAGCCGTCCGGCCCCTTCAAGCGCATCTCCGAGTCCACCCGGCCCGTCCAGGACGGCGAGCTAGGGGCCTTCGACGCCTCCGCCCTGCCGGACGGCGAGTACCTCCTCCGCCTCACCACGTGGAGCCAATTCGGCCGCAAGAGCGAGTCCCACCGGCGCCTGGTGAAGGACAGCACGCTCGTGAGCGGGTTTCCGCAGTTCACCGCGGCCACGGGCGCGCCGCCCTTCGGCCCGTGGGCCTTCTGGGGGCCCGCCTCGCTCACCGTTGCGGACCTGGACGGCGATGGGCAGCAGGAGGTGCTGGCCATGCGCGAGAACACCGTCATGGCGTGGACCCCGCGCGGGACGATGCTGCCGGGCTTCCCGCTCGAGCTGCCGCGCACGCCGAGCCCCTTTGGCGGGTACGAACGCATCCCGGCGTTCTCGCTCGGGGACCTGGATGGCAACGGGGACCTGGAGCTCGTGGTGCTCGTCCCGAAGTCCGTCTCGCCGGGTGACTCCGCGGAGCAGGCCTCGCCGCTCCACGCCTGGCACCACGACGGCACGCCGGTGGCCGGCTTCCCGTCCGCGCCCTTCCCGCTCGTCGGGGCGCCGCCCGGGGCCTTCCTCCGCCTCGGCAGCTCCTTCATGGAGGGCCAGCCCCCGATGGTCACGGACCTCGACGGGGACGGGAGGGCGGAGATCGTCGTCGAGTACGGCAGCGGCAGCTGGGACTTCCCCCGCAGTGTGCTCTTCGTGGTGCGGGGAGACGGCACGGTGGCCCCGGGCTGGCCCCACATCATCAACACGCACACCCCGTCCCCGCTCCTTTTCCCCGCCGTGGCCGACTTCGACCGGGACGGGAGGGGGGACATCTTCCTGCCCTCCAACACCGAGCAGGGGCACACCCGCCTGAGCATCCTCGCGCTCGACGGGACGGTGCAGGCGGAGCGGGTGCTGCCGCTGTCGCACAATATGAGCGCCCGCCCCATGGTGGGCGACGTGGACGGGGACGGCACGCCCGAGGTCGCGCTCCAGCTGCTCGACGCGACCAACGCCCAGTACTTCGTGTTCGACCGCCACCTCCCGGAACTCCCGGGCTGGCCCGTCATCGTGCCCGCCTCGGGCATGGCGGATCCGCACTTCGTGAACCTGGACGGGGACCCGGCGCTGGAGGTCCTCTTCACGACCGTCCTCTACGAGGGAGACGTGGGCACCTTCTTTCTCCACGCCCACGAGCCCGACGGAACGGGTATCAGCGGCTACCCGGTGCTGCTGGACCGGCGGGACTTCGGCTTCATCGAGATGGTGCACGTCCCGCTGAAGGGCTCGCCGGCAGGCGGGCTGCTGACCTTCTGGAACGACTGGCACGACGTGCGGGAGGGACAGCCGTGGACCGGCCTGATGCTGATGGACCCGCGCGTGAACGCGCTTCCGGGGTGGCCCAAGCGCATCGGCATGCCGGCCGTCGGTGGCGGCTACGCGGTCTCGGAGCCGGTCGCGGGGCAGCTCGACATCGCCGCCTTCAACTCGAGCGGCCAGGTCTTCCTCTGGAAGGAGTCCGCCACCCGCGGGGTGTCCTCGCCCTGGGCCGGGTACC
>JBAWAM010000763.1:0-8093 GCA_049589315.1 Myxococcaceae bacterium | reverse complement strand
GTCCCAGCTCGGTGAGAAGGCTGATGGCCCCCCAGTACTCGTCCTCGGTGATCTCGAACTCCTCGATCGTCCGGTAGAGATCGGAGACGATCCTCCGAACGATCTTCTTCGTCCGTGGATTGCCCTGGCTCTGGTCCAGGCCGGCGACCCTGTCCAGGAAACGGGCCGTCTGCTCATTCTCGGCGATGGTTGCCATCAGCGGTCGTCCTCTCGGATGGAGGACGGGTGCCGGCACAGCGCCGAGACCCTCACCTCCATGAACGGGAACAGCGGAAGGGTGGACAGGAGTTCGTGCAGCTCCGCAGGGCTCTCGACGTCGAAGATGCTGACGTTGGCGTAACGGCCTGCGACCCTCCAGATGTGGCGCCATTTCCCGCTGCGCTGCAGCTCCTGGGAGCGTGCCTTCTCGGTGGCCTTCAGCTGCTGCGCCAGCTCGGGCGCAAGGTCGGGCGGAAGGCGAACGTCCATCTCGACATGGAACAACATGGCTCAGGGCTCCTTTCGGCGGAAGAACGCGATCCGGTCCTCGTCGAGCGAAATCCCGAGTCCCGGGCCGCTCGGCACCGTGAGCTCGTAATCGCTGTAGTCGAGGGGATGGGTGAGGATCTGCTCGGTCAGCAGGAGCGGCCCGAAGAGCTCGGTGCCCCAGGCGATCCGGGGAAAGGTGGCGAAGAGCTGTGCCGAGGCCACGGTGCCAATGGGGCCCTCGAGCATGGTGCCCCCGTAGAGGCCGATTCCTGCAGCGTCGGCGATCGCGGCGACCCTGGCCGCGGCGCGGATGCCTCCGGAAGGGGAGATCTTCAGGGCGAAGACATCCGCCGCTGCGGCGCGAGCGAGATCGAATGCGTCCTCGGGTCCGTGCAGGACTTCGTCGGCCATGATCGGCACGGTGAAGCGGGCGGTGAGACGCGCGAGCGCAGCGCGGTGGGCACGGGGAACGGGCTGCTCCACCAGATCGACCCCCGCGTCCTCGAGCGCCGCGATGCCCCACCTCGCCGTGCTCTCGTCCCAGGCCTGGTTGACGTCTACGCGCACGCTCGCGCGATCTCCGAGCGCCCGCTTGATGGCCGCGACGTGGGCCACGTCGTCCTTCGCTGCACGGGCGCCGATCTTGAGCTTGAAGACGCGGTGTCGCCGGCGGTCGAGCATTTGCTCTGCCTCCTCCACGTCCTTGCGGGTGTCTCCGCTGGCGAGGGTCCAGGCGACCGGGAGCCGTTCGCGCAGGCGCCCACCGAGCAGCTCCGACAGGGGGAGCCCGAGCCGCTGTCCGCAGGCATCGAGCAGCGCCGTCTCCACCGCGCACTTTGCGAAGTGGTTCCCGCGAACCACCTTGCCGATCTCGGCCATGGTGGCGCTGACGCGGTGGGGATCGCAGGCGCGCAGGATTGGCGCGATGTACACATCGACGGTGAGCTTGATGCCTTCGGGACTCTCCTCCCCGTAGCTCAGCCCGCCAATGGTGGTGCCCTCGCCCCAACCCGCGATCCCATCGGAACAGCGCACCCTCACCAACACCAGGGTCTGCTTGCGCATGGTCGCCATGGAGAGCTGGTGCGGACGGATGGTCGGAAGATCGATCAGAATCGTCTCGACCGCCTCGACGCGCAGGGGGGAGATCATGGGGTCCCCTCCAGGAACTCGAGGACGGCGCGCGCGAAGGCCTCCGGTTGCTCGACGTTGGAGAGGTGGGCTGCCTCGACCTTCACCAGGTGCGGAGAGGAACGCATGGCGCGCGCCAGGGCCTCGGCGTCGTCAGGTGGCGTAGAGGGGTCGCGCGTGCCGGCGATGATCAGTGTTGGCGGGACAATCAGCGGCGCGGTTGGGCGCAGGTCCATGTCCCGGATGGCGGCACAGCAGCCGGCGTAGCCCCCGGGAGAGATGGAGCGCAGCGTATCCAGGACGGACTGGACGACGCCGGGTGCACGAGACTGGAACTCGGGCGTGAACCAGCGCGCGGCCGACCCACCTGCGATCGGCGCCATTCCCTCGCGCAGCACGGTCTCGATGCGCTGCTGCCAGCCGGAGGGCGGCCCCATGTATGGAGCCGTGTTCGCCAGCACCAGGCGGTGGATCCGCTCCGGCGCCCGGAACCCCAACCACTGGCCGACCATGCCCCCTTTGGAGAGCCCGCAGAAATGCACACGCTCCAACCCGAGCGCGTCGAGCAGCTCGACCGCGTCCCGGCCGAGGCGATCCATGGAATAGGCGCCGGGAGGTGCATCCGACGCACCGTGTCCCCGACTGTCGTAGCGCATAACGCGGAACCGCTGGGTGAACGCCGCGAGCTGCGGTTCCCACATTCCGAGATGGGTCCCCAGCGAGTTGGAGAGCACCAGCACGGGGCGGTCCGCGGGGCCATCGAATCGGTACGCGATCCGGCATCCGTCTCCGACCGTGACGAAGCTGGGCTCCACTCGGCGTTCCTCCAGCGCAGTGCTCCTTGTCTTGTCGTGACATTGCGGCGTCCGAAGAGCCCGTGCATGCCGAGGTGAGGTTCCGCCGGACGGGCGCCCCAGCGGTTCCTCGCAGCGCTGCTCGGGGCTGCCAGAACACGAGGCGGCGACGGCGGCGGCACAGGCGGGGAACATGAGTCCCCCGACAACCGCGCGCCGTGCCCGGCTCCACCTGAAGCTCGGCGGTTACCGACCGTGCCCGTGGTCGTGATCGTCCCGGTCGTCACGATCCAGGACGTCCCACCCGCTCGAGCTCTTCAGCGGCCTATCGAGGCGGATCTGGATGAACTCGGTGTCATCCGGCTGCCCCGTCCCCACATGGCGGCCGACGCTGAAGGGGTAGTTGTTGTCGTTCACCACGCCGATCGTCCACGGGTCGAGCACGATCACGTTCTCGATGGTGGTGAAGGGGAACGCGAACGTGGACCCCAGCCCCACGTCGCCCTGAGGGATGGGCGCGCTGATCAGGCCTGGATCGCGGAGCGCGATCAGGTCCACCAGCTCGTCCTTCCGGAGCGTCCCGCCATGCCTGGGGAACTCCACGCGGTAGATCTTCTTGAACCCGTTCAGGTTCCCCTGGGATCCATCTCGCTCGATGATCAGCCCCTCGTCGCGGCTGAAGAGGATGAAGTCGCCGATGTTCGTTCCGCTCGCATCGAGCGGGTAGCCCATTTGCCGGCCGGTCCAGGCGCGCCGCTTCACGTCGAACTCGTGGATCAGCAGCTCCTTCGGCGTCCCGTTCGCGATCGGGGTCTCGAGGAGCGGGTAGAGGAACCGGCCGTCCGGGGAGATCGCCATCCCCTCGAAGCCGCCGCTCGTGCCCACTCGGAACGGATTCGCCTGCCGGGTCACCCGGTACGGCCAGTACAGCCCGGCGAGCCATGGCGTGTTCTTCCCTGCCTCGTCCTGCAGATTGGTCCCGTCGTCCGAGCCCGCGATGGAGGTGTCGGCGAAGATCGGGAAGTCCCCGAAGAGGAAGACGGTCCGGATGGACGGGAAGCGCTTGTGCACCTCGAGCAGGGTGGAGAAGTCGAACGACTGGATGTCCGCACGCGACTGCATCCCGTTGGAGGCGATCACGCCGCCCAGCGCGGAGGCGAAGGCGGCGCTGTCCACCGTCCGGTTCACGAACTGCGCCCGCGGGTTCCGCTTCGTCTCGATGTTGAAGCGCACGCGGTCCGCGTTCGCCGCACGCAGCGCCGCCCTCGGGTGGCCGCTGCCGGCTCCCGTCGCGTAGTAGCTCTCGTAGAACGCCACGAAGTCGAAGAGCTGCTGGACCGTGGGCTTCATGTACGGGTTCAGGGCTCGGGCCGCCGCGAAGGCGACGGTGACCGGTGAAAGCGCCAGGTCGTTGGTCTGGTCCGGGAAGGCCGGGAGGAGCCGATCGCAGACGAACTGCGCCTGGATCTGCGGCACGGTCAGGTCCTTCACCAGCACCTCGTCGGAGCGACCGTAGGGCGTGCCGTCGGCGCGCCGGCACTTGGAGGACTCGATGCGCGGGTCATGGTCGAGGATGGAGACGCCATCCGCCGTGACGCCTGTGTCCGTCTCCAGCGTGGACATCAGGTAGTCGAGCGCGACCTCCATCGCGGGCAGCGTGTTCTCAGGCCGCAGTCCGCGCCCTCCGCGGTGCCCCTGGGCGTCGAAGCGCGTCTGGTCCACCAGCCCCTGTGCGTCGAGCAAGCCGAACTCGGTCGCCGCCTCCAGCAGCAGGTCCGGCCGGTCGCTGATGATCCCGTTCACGCCCAGCTTCATCAGCTCCGTCATCCGCGGCTTGTCGTTCACTGTCCACGGCACCACCGCGAAGCCGGCGCTCTTCATCAGGCCCACGTTGAAGAGCTCGCTCGACGCGGCCGCCACGCCGGAACCCGCCGGCGGCGACTGCCGGTTACCCACCAGGGTGGCCACGTTCCCGTCGTCCAGCAGCACGTGGTACGGCGAGAACACCACGTCGCTCTTCGCGCCATGCGACTGCGCGTGGGCGCGCACGGCGTTCATCGCGCGCAGGGCGGAGATCTCTTCCGAGTGCGGGTTCTGGGGCGCGCGCAGCTCCCTTCCCGGGGACGAGAGATCCGGCAGCGGGATCGGCGGCTCCAGCACCTTGCCCGTGGCGTCGGTGTGCAGGAGGAAGGGCCCGAACTCGTCGCCGAACCAGAACGTGCCGTCCTTCGCCCGCTGCATGGACTCGATGTCGAAGTCCGCGCCGGTGAGGTGACGCTCCCGGCTGAAGTGGTTCACGATCGCGAAGGGGATCTTCTTGTCGGGGTCGCGCAGCTCGAAGAAGCCGAGCACCGCCACCGTGCCGGTGCCGAAATAGCGCGTCTCGAAGTTCGGCCTCACCCAATAGACGCGGAGCCGGTAGTCCGCCGAGGTCTGGAGCGAGCCGAAGCCGTTGTCGCTCATGCCCCAGAACGTCCCGCCGCCCGCGCTGATCAGCGCCGAGAAGCCCTGCACGGGTTGACGATTCACGAACGGCGCGGCGCGTCCGTTGGCGCCACTGCCAATGTACTGCCCGGACGTGGGCCCGGGCGCGAAGGTGTCAGCGGGGAGAATGGCCCGCCCGACGAGCTTCTGCGCGTGGGCGGCGGGCGCGGCGATCAGCGAAATCACCGCGAGCGTGGTGAAGAGTTGTTTCATGTCGCGTCCTGTGTCGTGGGGTTGGGCCCGCCGAGTTGGCGAGCGCGCAGGATGGTGAACTCCGCGCGTGGCGGTCCCATGGCACCACCTTCAATTGGACGTGCCGATTACGACTCGAATCTGCTTGCGTTGCATTGACGTCAGTTCCGTCGCGAGGCCAATGGTCGAGAGCCGTGGTTCGTGCTCGCCACTCAAGACACGAAAGAGCACCGGTGCCGGAGCAGCGCGCGCGCCTTGCGCGGAGTCAGCTCACCCAGGAGCAGGTCCTCGCCAAGCTGGGCCGCCGTGCCCAGGAGATCCCGGGCCACCTGCTCAGCCACCGCAGGCGATACTCCGGGGCGCTGCTTCGCCACCAGGGAGCGGATGAGGTCCAGTGCAGCCCGCCGGCCCTGGCGGTATCGAGCGTTGGCCTCCGCGTCCGAGAGCGCCAGGCAGAACAACGCGCGCCCAGCCGCGGCGTCCATGCGCGCCTCATCGTCCACGGGGAGCATTCCGGCGAGCACCCGGAAGAGCTCCGACTCCGACGCCTCCGCGCGCCTCCCGGCGAAGGCTCCCGCGAGCCGCGCCGCCATGCGCTGGGCAAGCACCTGGCTCGCGCAATCGATCAGCTGCAGGCGCTCTGGGAAGTAGTGCTGGACGAGACCCTTGGAAACACCGGCCTCCGAAGCCACCGCCCCATAGCTGATCGCATCCATCCCACGGGTCGCGAGCAGCCTCAGCACCGCGAGCCCCAGCGCCTCCCTTCGTCCCTGCCCCTCTTCCACCGCCATGCGCACGCCTCCAGTCTCCGAGCCTGAATGCCGATTGCGCCGGCCTCCAGACAACGATACGTTCGTATCGTACAACAGTCGCGAAGGCGAGAGGTGACGGATGGAGCTCGGGGCATTCAGAAGCCTGGAGGGGCGCGCGCGCTACCTCGCGGCGTACGAGGATGGGATGCGGCAGCTGCCGTCTCCGGTGTGGGCGCGCGACGTGGAGACCGCCTTCGGAACCGTCCGCGCGTACCGATTCGGGCAGGGCGGTGGGACGCCGCTTCTGCTCCTGCCCGGAAAGGCCGCCGCGACCCCGCTGTGGGCGACGAATCTGCCGAGCCTGATGGCGATCCGCCCGGTCATCTCCATGGATCTACTGGGAGAGCCGGGACTGTCGGTGCAGACCCGCCCGATCCGCACCGAAAGGGAACAGGCACAGTGGCTTTCCGAGGCGCTCGTGGCGCTCGGCGTGTCGCGAGTACACCTGCTCGCCGTCTCCTTCGGCGGCTGGAGCGCGGTGAACCTGGCCCACCATCATCCCGGGCAGGTCGCCTCGATCATCACCGTCGATCCGGCGAACACCTTCGGCCGGTACGGGCTGAAAGTGATCCTGTTCTCAATACCGGCGGTCCTGCCCGGCGTCCCGGACCGGATCCGCTACTGGTGCCTGAAGTGGATCTCCGGCGGCGTGGAGGCCCCGGCGGATCTGCCCGAGGGCCGGCTGATTGCCTCCGGGATGAGGGATTTCAAATCGCACCTTCCCGCGCCGAGCTATCCCCCGGATGCCCTGCTTCGCGACCTCGCCGCTCCCGCCCTGGTGCTCATCGCCGGGCGCAGCATCATCCACAATCCCGCGAAGGCCGAGGCACGGGCGAGACGGCTGTTGCCCAGGGCCCAGGTCGAGCTCTGGCCGGAGGCGTCTCATGCCCTCAACGGGGAGTTCCCCGAGCGGCTCGCGGAGCGGGTGCGGTCCTTTCTCGACGAGGTGGAGCCGGGCGCCGGAGCCACCGCGGAGGCCGCCACCGGCCAGCCACGCTGACCTGTTCCTGTTTCCGTGCCGATGCGCTGACGCAGGGGGCGGGCTCACGGGCCGCGTTCGCGGCATGAAGATCTGGCGCCAAAGCCTCAGAAGCTGGAGTGGTGCCGGGACCCGAACACGTACCAGACGGCGGCGAGTGCGGCAGGACCGACGAAGAGCGCCAGCCACATCCAGGCATCCTTCGACATCTTTCGTTCGTTCACGGCACGAGCCGTCCGTTGCAGCACCGTGATGACGAGCGCGAGCCCCCCGAGCACGACCAACCAGCCCACGAAATCCGAGGGAAGGTGTCCTTTCAGTCCGACGAACAAGAGGAGCACGCCGCTGCTCCACACGACCATGGGCAAGACCACTCCAAGTGCGATCCGGGTCAAGAGACTGAGGCGCATGAAGACTCCGTGAATGAGATGACGGCGCGGCACGGGTTGCGCTCGCACCACGGCGGTCGTCGGTGATGCGACCGCCGTGCCGATGACTTTGCACTCTCGTACTGTTCCTACGTGTCGCCCCCGTCCGGCCCCGCTGTGTGGGTGGGTGGCCGCGCAGTCTCGCGGATCGCGGGCCCGTGGCCGCGTCAGGCCGGGCAAGCCTCTCGGTGTAGCTGGCATGGCGAATGCTGCTCTTCATCGGCATGTCCCTACCTCTCATTCTCTTCGTCCTCGCCACGGCGCCGACACAGGCGGAGTTTGTCGTTCCCGGTCGCCACCACGGGGACGAGGTCGCTGCACTCGACGGCGATCGGTTCCTGGCACTTTGTGGGGGTGAACTGCGCGACGTGCAGATCCGAGTGGAGTCGTTTCGCGACGAGATCGTCGACAGCCCCGAAGAAAGGACCGGGAAGGAGATCACGGCTCCCTGTGCCGCCATCTTTCTCGTCAGGGGCGTCGATCGCCTCGAGCCGGACCGCATTCGCACCGCCACGCTGAGCGTAGAGAAACTGATTCAGGGGCCGGGAATCTCTGGTCCAGCGCAGGTCGTGCTCGCGATGGGGGACCTTCGGGCCACAGTCCGTTTCGAGGCAATCGCTGGCCAGGGCTATCGGCTGGTGCTCGACGAGGGGCCCCGCTCCTCGACCCTCTATGAAACGAGGCAGTGGGACGGTGGAAAGTGGAACGTGGTCTGGGCAGGCGATCTAGATCGTGACGGCGGGCTCGATCTTCTCATCACCGGCTCGGCCCACTACAACGTCACCGTGCATCGACTGCTCCTATC
>JBAWAM010000762.1:0-9493 GCA_049589315.1 Myxococcaceae bacterium | reverse complement strand
GCGGCGCTTCCCGGATCGCCGGCAGGGGGGCGGACAAGGGCGCTCATCGCGTATCAAGGGGCGCGGGCGCTCTCCTATACAGCGGTGGGCGCGTTGCTCGGCACGGTGGGCGGGGGGGTCGCTTCGGTCCTGGCGGTTTCGACCCGGCCGTGGTTGCCCTGGATCATGGCTGCAGCGCTGGTGGCCTCGGCCCTGGAGTTGGGCAAGCGATTGAGGCCCATCCCCGGGATCCGGCACCTCGTGACCGCGATCACGCGGCTCAGTGCAAAGTTTTCGTCCACGGGCCGCGCTGCCGCAATCGGTGCAGCGACGCCGCTGCTGCCCTGCGGCCTCCTCTATGGCGTCTTCGCGGGCGCGCTCGTGGCTGGGTCAGCCGCGACCGGAGCGCTCATCCTGGGTGCGTTCGCGCTGGGAGGCGTCCCTGCCCTGCTCCTGGCCCAGGCCGGCACACAGCTCGTCAGCCGGCGGGGCGGGCGGGTGGCCTTCGTCCTGCGACGCATCGTTCCCATTGCCGGAGCGCTGGCCCTGATCATTCGCGCGACGATCACGAAGAACAACTGTCATTGAAGCTGTTAGGACAAGTCGACCCATGCTGATCAACGTTCGAATCGGCGGCCCCCGCCCCCCCTGCGCACGCGACGCCGTGGACATGCTGCTCGAGTGTCACGAGCGGATCCGGAGTCACTCCACGCTGGCGGTGCGCCTGGCAAGAGGCGAAGGTGACGCTCGGATGCGCAGTGAGGCCGCAGCCCAGCTCGTGCGCTACTTTGGAACCGCCCTGCCCCTTCACGTCGAGGACGAGGATCTGTCCATGGCGCCTGCGCTGCGGGAGAAGGGGCTCACCGTTCTCGAGAACGAGGCCCTTGCGGAGATGTCGCAGCAGCACGAGGACATCGACGCCCGCCTCGAGGAACTGCTGCCGCTGTGGAGGGCTGGGGAGAGCGGTGCGCTGGAGACGTCCGAGCAGCTCGCCAGGCTGTTCGACGGCCACCTGCAGCTCGAGGAGAAGATGATCTTCCCGGCCATGCGCGCGCGCCTCGGCCCCGCCGAGCACCAGGCGCTGATCCAGGCCTTCCGCGCGCGCCGGGAGCCGAACGCCCGACCGACCCACGGATAGAAGAAAGGGCGCCGGTCTTTCGACGGGCGCCCTTCGACTTCAATCTGGCTTCAGCTGGCCGCGAAAACTACTCGGCGGTCTCGGCCTTCGTCTCGCCAGCGGCCTCCGGCTTCGCAGCCGGACGATCCACCAACTCGAGGAAAGTCATTTCGGCGGCGTCGCCGACGCGGAACCCGGTCCGGAGCAGGCGAGTGTAACCGCCCGGACGGTTGGCGTAACGGTCCTTGAGCACGCCAAAGAGCTTCTGCAGCAGGACCCTGTCCTTCACCACCTTCGACGCCATCCGGACGTTGTTCAGCCCGCCCTTCTTGCCGAGGGTGATCACCTTCTCCGCCAGACGGCGCGCCTCCTTCGCCTTCGGCACGGTCGTGTGGATACGCTCGTGCTCGATCAGCGACGCGACCATGTTGTTGAGCATGGCCTTACGGTGCGACGACGTACGGTTGAGCTTCCTGCCTGCTACGCGGTGACGCATGTCACTTCCTTCCGGGGCCCGAGGCCCCAACCACGCCGGCCGTATGAGGTACCGCGTGGGAAATGCGGTGCTCCGGAGAGCACCGCGTTTTGAAACCCTCTCCCGGCAGGGAGAGGGAGCCTGCTAGACCTTCGGCGCGGCGGTCGGAGCCGGCGCCGGCGCGCCCTTGGGCGGCCAGTTCTCAAGCTTCATCCCGAGCGAGAGCCCCATCTCGGAGAGGATCTCCTTGATCTCCTTCAGCGACTTGCGGCCGAAGTTCTTGGTCTTGAGCATCTCGGGCTCGGTCTTCTGGACCAGGTCGCCGATCGTCTTGATGTTCGCCTGCTGGAGGCAGTTGGCCGACCGGACCGACAGCTCGAGTTCGTCGACCGAGCGGAAGAGGTTCTCGTTGAGCCTGGCCTCCTCCTTCGGAGCCTCGACCACCATCGGCTCCTCGGTTTCATCGAAGTTGATGAAGACCGTGAGCTGCTCCTTGATGATCTTGGCCGCGTAGGCCAGCGCGTCCTGCGGAGTAACCGCGCCGTTGGTCCAGATCTCCAGGGAGAGCTTGTCGAAGTCGGTCTTCTGACCGACGCGGGCGTTGGTGACCTGGTAGTTGACCTTGCGGATCGGCGAGAACAGCGAGTCGATGGGGATGGTCCCGATCGGCGCGCCCTGCTCCTTGTTCTCGGTGGCCGCCACGTAGCCTCGGCCACGGCGGCAGGTGATCTCCATCCGGACCCGACCGCCCTCGGAGATCGTGCAGATGTGATGACCCGGGTTGAGGATCTCCACGTCCTGGTCCGCGATGATGTCGCCCGCCTTGACCTCCTTCGGGCCCTCGGCCTCGATGCGGAGCGTCTTGGTCTCGTTCGTGTGCATCCGAAGGAGGACTTCCTTCAGGTTGAGCACGACGTCCGTCACGTCCTCGGCGACCTCGGGGATCGTGGTGAACTCGTGGTCCACACCCTCAATCTTGACCGCGGTGAACGCCGCGCCCTGAAGCGACGAGAGGAGCACCCGGCGCAGCGAGTTGCCGAGCGTGGTCCCGAAGCCGCGCTCGAGCGGCTCGGCCACGAACTTGCCGTAGGTGTTGGTCAGCGACTCCTGGTCGAGATCCATCCGCCGGGGCTTGATGAGGTCGCGCCAGTGCTTCGCTACGAATACGTCTGCCATGTTCCTTCTTCCTTCTTCGCCAGCGGCACCGACGTACCCGCCCGAATGGCAGGAGGCCTCTGACATAAACAGGTCGGCAGCTGACAGTTCGCAGTCGGCAGGTCATCACTGCCCTGCTGACCGCCAACTGCCAGCTGCCGACCAAAGTTGCCTACTTCGAGTAGAGCTCGACGATGAGCTGCTCCTGGATCGGCATGGTCAGGTCCTCGCGATTCGGAACCGACTTCACCGTGCCCTTGAGCCCCTTCTTGTCGACGTCCAGCCACTGCGGGATCCCGCGGCGGTCGACCGTCTCCAGGGCCTCCTGAATGCGGACCATCTTGCGGGCCTTCTCGTGAACCTCGATCGCATCACCCGGCTTGCAGTGGTACGACGGGATGTTCACCCGGCGGCCATTGACGGTGAAGTGACCGTGGCGGACGAGCTGACGCGATTCGTTGCGCGTGTCCGCGAACCCCATGCGGAACACCACGTTGTCGAAGCGCAACTCCAGCTCCTGGAGGAGCCGCTCACCGGTCTTGCCGGTGCCGGCAGCCGCACGCTTGAAGTAGCCGCGGAACTGGCTCTCGAGGAGCCCGTACATCCGCTTCACCTTCTGCTTCTCTCGCAGCTGCACGCCGTAGCCGGAGAACTTCACGCGGCCCTGGCCGTGCTGGCCGGGAGGATACGGGCGGCGCTCGATGGCACACTTGTCCGTGTAGCAACGGTCGCCCTTCAGGTACATCTTGAGATTTTCGCGCCGGCAGATCCGGCAGCTGCTCTGCGTATAACGAGCCAAGGAATTCTCTCCGTAGGTGGTCTGGACTAGACGCGGCGGCGCTTGGCCTGCCGGCAGCCGTTGTGGGGAATCGGGGTCACATCGCGGATCAGGCTGATCTTCAGGCCGGCCGACGCCAGCGCGCGAAGCGCCGACTCACGGCCCGCACCGGGGCCCTTCACCATCACCGTCACGTTCTTGAGGCCGTGCTCCATCGCCTTGGCGGCGGCGTCGCCCGCGGCCACCTGGGCGGCGAACGGGGTCGACTTGCGGCTGCCGCGAAATCCGCGGGCGCCGGCAGAAGACCAGGAGATCACGTTCCCGGACACATCGGTGATGGTCACCAGCGTGTTGTTGAACGTCGACTGGATGTGAACAACCCCGTTGAGGATGTTCTTCTTGCCCTTTTTGCTCTTCTTCTTCGCAGCAGGGGCGGCCTCACCTGCGGGGGCGGCCTGGGCCGTGTCCTTCGTCTCGTCAGCCATGGTTCAGAAAGCTCCTGAGTAGATGATCAACCGCGCGCCCGGACCGTGGCCCGGGACCTCGCGGAACGAATGCCTAGCGGGCGACCGCCTTGGGCCGCACGATGCCGCGCTTCGGGCCCTTGCGGGTGCGCGAGTTGGTGTGGGTCCGCTGGCCGCGCACGGGCAGGCCCTTGCGGTGACGGAGACCACGGTAGCAGCCCAGGTCCATCAGGCGCTTGATGTTCATCGTGATCTCACGACGGAGATCGCCCTCGACCTTGTAGTCGGTTTCGATGATTTCGCGAATCTTGCGGGCCTGGTCCTCGCTGAGGTCCCGGGTCCGGAGCGCCAAATCGATTCCCGCCTTGTTGACGATGTCGGCGGCGCTCTGCTTGCCGATTCCGTAGATGTATTGGAGCGAGATCACCACCCGCTTCTCGCGGGGAAGGTCGATACCGGCGATACGTGCCATGAGTCTGACGTCCTATTCAGTAGTTGGTCTGGAGCCAGCCTTCTGAGCTAGCCCTGGCGCTGCTTGTGCCGCGGGTTCGATGCGCAAATCACGCGCACGGTGCCCTTCCGGCGAATCACCTTGCACTTGTCACAAATCTTCTTCACCGACGCGCGAACCTTCATGGCGCACTTTCCTCTTGTATAGCGAGACGACAGAGTCCCGTCCGTCCAGGGCGGGAAAACGGATTACTTCGCCCGGTAGGTAATCCGACCGCGCGTGAGGTCGTACGGAGACAGCTCCACCTTCACCTTGTCACCGGGGAGGATGCGGATGAAGTGCATCCGCATCTTCCCGGAGATGTGCGCGAGCACCTGGTGGCCGTTCTCCAGCTTCACCCGGAACATCGCGTTGGGCAGGGGCTCCGTTACGGTCCCTTCAACTTCGATCGCATCATCCTTGGGCAATCACCACTCCTACAAAGCGTTCCACAGTCACTACGAAGCGCGGCCGCATAGCACTTTGCCGTACCTCGAAGCAAGTGCACAAAGCAGCGTTTTCCAATCCTCTTCCAACCCCGCGGAATAAGGGACCATTTTTCCAGCCCTCTCGTCCGCTTGCTATCCAGCCCGAGTGAGGATTTCCGGGCCGTTCTCCGTGATCAACACGGTGTGCTCGAAATGGGCTGACAACTTCCGGTCAAGCGTCACCGCGGTCCAGTCGTCCTCGAGCACTTCGACCTTGAAGGTCCCCGCGTTGACCATGGGCTCCAGCGCCAGGGTCATCCCCGCCCGGAGTTTCATCCCCGCGCCCTTCTTCCCATAGTTCGGAACCTGCGGCGCTTCGTGCAGCTTCCGTCCTATCCCGTGACCCACGAAGTCCTTCACCACGGAGAAGCCCTTCGCCTCCACGAACGCCTGCACCGCGGCGCCCACGTCCCCCAGAGTGTTCCCAGGCACCATCTGGGCGATCCCCCGGCGCAGCGACTCCCGAGTGGCGTCGACCAGCGCCATCGCAGCGGGCGTGACCGCCCCCACCGGGACGGTCCGCGCCGAATCGCCGTAGTAGCCCTTATAGACCACCCCGAAGTCGAGCTTCATCAGGTCGCCCTCGGCGAGCTTCCGCTTCCGCGAGGGGATGCCGTGGACGACCTCCTCGTTCACCGAGGCGCACAGGCAGGCGGGAAATCCGTTGTACCCCTTGAAGGCCGGCTTTGCACCCTTGGAGTAGATGAGGCGCTCGGCCTCCTGGTCGAGCTCCCAGGTCGTGATCCCCGGTGTGACCATCTTCTCGAGCACGTCGAGGATCTCGGACACGATCCGCCCGGCCTCGCGCATCAGGCTGATCTCGTGGTCACTCTTGATCTCGACGGCCATGACGGTTTCCGAGTCCTCAGCCGAGGACCTTACGGATCTCCCCGTAGATGCCATCCGGCGATCCCACGCCGGGGATGGTCTTGAGCAGGCCCTTCGACTGGTACCACTGCTTCAGGGGAGAGGTCTGCTGGGAATAGACCCGCAAGCGCTCGGTCACCTTCTCCTCGGAGTCGTCCGATCGCTGGATCAGCGCCGCCCCACACTTGTCGCAGACCCCGGCCTGCTTCGGCGGGTTGGAGACCACGTGGTAGACGCTGCCATCGTTCGGGCAGCTCCGCCGGCCCGAAAGCCGCTCCACCAGCGCGGATTCCGGCACCTCGAGCGAAACCACCGCGTCGACCTTCCGTCCCGTCGCGCGCAGGGCCTCATCGAGGGCTTCAGCCTGGGGAATGGTCCGGGGGAACCCATCGAGGATGAAGCCCCCGGTTACGTCTGGCTGGGCGAGCCGCTCGTTGACCATCCCGATGACCAGCTCGTCCGGGACGAGCTGTCCCGCATCCATGAACCCGCGGGCCTTCCTGCCGAGCTCCGTCCCCAGCCGAACCGCCTCACGAAGGATGTCCCCCGTGGACAGGTGCGGGATCTGTAAATCCGCGACCAGCTTCTTGGCCTGCGTGCCCTTCCCCGCGCCGGGCGGTCCGAAAAGGATGAGGTTCATGGCGTCCCTCCCACCATCAGGTCCCGAGGTTCAGAAAGCCGACCGCACCGCCGCCGACGAGGCGAGCGGTGCGGACTCGAGCCGACGGGGACCGCCGTCGACCCGGGGCGCCCTGTGCGGGCGCCCGGTGATCCGGTCGACTAGGCCGCCGGTGCCGTGCTCCTGATGCGGCCGCGGATGCGCGGCCCACGGGGGCCCGCGAAGCCTTCGTAGTTGCGGCTGATCAGGTGCCCTTCAATCTGCTGCACCGTATCCAGCGCAACGCCCACGACGATGAGCAGCGCCGTGCCACCGAACTGGAACGGAACCCCGAGCACCGCGCTGACCACCGTGGGGATCACGCAGATGGTCGCCAGGTAGATGGCGCCACCAAAGGTGATCCGGTGCAGCACGCGCTCGATGAACTCGGCCGTCTGGCGGCCCGGTCGGATGCCGGGGATGTACCCACCCTGCTTCTTGATGTTGTCCGCCACGTCCTCGGGGCGGAACGTCAGCGCCACGTAGAAGAAGGTGAAGAAGATCACCATCGCTACGAACACGCCGTTGTACAGCCAGATGTTCGCCATCAGGGCCTGGTTCACGTCCCCGAGGAACGGGATCCAGGTGGCCAGCGTGGCCGGGAAGGACAGGACCGCTCCGGCGAAGATCGGCGGGATCACGCCCGCGGTGTTGACCTTCATCGGGAAGTACGTGGCCTGACCGGCGAACATGCGACGACCGGCCATGCGCTTGGCATACTGCACGGGAATCCGCCGCATACCCCGCTCGATGTAGACCACCACCGCGACCAGCAGGAGCATGAAGGCGACCAGCCCGAGGATGGCGCCCACGTTGATCACGCCGTTCGCCGCGAGGTCGAACAGTTGCTTACCGCTCGACGGGATGGCAGCCACGATGCCGGCGAAGATGATCAGGGAGATGCCGTTGCCGATCCCCCGCTCGGTGATCCGCTCGCCCAGCCACATGATGAAGGCCGTGCCGGCAGTCAGGGTGATCACCGTCATCGCGGTGAACCAGAAGGTGTCCTCACGCACGACGACCTGGCCGATGTCGAACCCGGTCTGCTGCTGCACGCGCCCGAGCGACGCCAGCCACCGGGCGATGCCGATGCCCTGGATGATCGACAGGACGATCGTGCCGTAGCGGGTGTACTGGTTCAGCTTCTGCCGCCCCGCGGCGCCCTCCTTCTGGAGTCGCTCGAGGGTGGGTACCACCACCGCCAGAAGCTGCATGATGATGCTGGCGGAGACGTACGGCATGATGCCGAGCGCGAAGATCGACATCTGCTCGAGCGCGCCACCGGAGAACAGGTTCAGCAGGTTCACCACACCGCCGGCCTGCCGCTGGGCGTCCATGTACGCGTTCATCGCCGCGCGGTCGACACCCGGGACGCTGATGAAGATTCCGATGCGGTACACCGCCAGAAGCGCAACGGTGTACGCGAGCCGGTTCCGCAACTCGGCGATGCGGAAGATATTCGTGAAGGCATTCAGTGCCACGTGAGAGCCATCCGTTCGGGAATATTGCTTCGGCCTGAAACGACTGCGCCCCCATCCGACATTCCGGAGAGGGGGCGCGGAAACTACACGACCGCGGGGCGGAGACCAATTCCGGACCTGATCTCACCCCTTCGCACGGCCGGTGCGCCTACGCCTTCGCGCGAGGCGCCTTCACGCCCTTGCCCGCGTGGGCCTTCGCCGCAGACTCCGGCTTGTGCGCGACCATCGGGAGTTCCTCGGCCTGACCACCGGCCTTCTCGATGAGCTCCTTCGCCTTCGCGGAGAACTTGTTCGCCCGAACCGTCAGCTTCCGGGTAATCTCGCCGTTAGCCAGCACCTTCACGCCGTCGTAGCGGCCCTTCACCAACCCGGCCTCCTCCAGCGCCAGGGTGTCGACGGTTGAACCCGCCTCGAACTGCTCCAGATCGGACAGGTTCACCAACGCGTACACCACCCGGTTCGGAGAGGTGAACCCGAACTTGGGAAGGCGACGCTGCAGCGGGCTCTGACCGCCTTCGAAGCCTTCGAAGTGCATGTTGCCGGAGCGGGCCTTCTGGCCCTTGCCACCGCGGCCTGCGGTCTTTCCCAGGCCGGATCCCTGACCACGACCCACCCGCTTCTTGCGGTGACGGCTGTTGTTCGGGGCCTTCAGATTGTTCAGCGATGCCATATCTCTACTCCACTTGCGCCGGCCGCCGTCCGCGCTCCTTCTCCCGAAGGAGAAGACACCCGGTGGCGGCCAGCTCGCATGGGCCCGGGCGTCCTGGAGAACGCAGAAGGTTGAAATTCATCGCCCTCCGAACCCGGAAGGCGACCGCACTACTTCGCAGCCTGCTTGGCGCGGGCCGCCTCGCGGACGCGCACCGCGCGCGGCTTGCGACGTTCGCGCTTCGGAGCCTCGCCCGCCACAACCTCGCAGGTCACCAGGTGGCGAACCTTGTTCACCATTCCCCGGATCTCCGGAGTGTCCTTGAGCAGCCGCTCGTCTCCGAACTTCTTCAGCCCAAGGCCCACGACCGCGGCCTTCTGGTCCGCGGCGGAGCCCGACACGCTCTTAACCAGTTTCACCTTCAGCGCCATGACGATTCCTTACGAGGCCTTGCGGGCCGGCTCGACGTCCTTGCCGCGGACCTTGGAGAACTGCTCGGGTGAACGCAGGGCCTTGAGGCCGGCGACGGTCGCCTTCAGCACGTTATGCGGGTTCCGCGAGCCCAGGCTCTTGGTCAGGATGTTCCGGATGCCCGCGGCCTCGAGGACCGCGCGAACGGTGGCGCCGGCGATGACGCCGGTACCGGGTGCTGCCGGCTTCAGCAGCACCCTGCCGGCTCCGAAGTGCCCAAGCACCTCGTGCGGAATGGTCTTCCCGAAGAGCGGAACGCGGAACAGGTTCTTCTTCGCGTTCTCGCCGCCCTTGCGGATGGCTTCGGGGACCTCGTTGGCCTTGCCCAGGCCCACGCCGACGTGACCGGCGCCGTCCCCAACAACTACCAGTGCAGCGAAGGAGAACCGACGGCCGCCCTTCACCACCTTGGCCACGCGGT
>JBAWAM010000761.1:0-5772 GCA_049589315.1 Myxococcaceae bacterium | reverse complement strand
CTGGAGCCCCGCGTCTTCATGGTCGCGGGGGAGAAGGTGGCGCAGGTCTACCCCGGAAACCTCGACAAGGTGATGAACGACCCGGAGAGCGCCACCCGCAACGAGGAACGCTGAGCGGAAAAAGGGGACAGGCTGCTTTTCCGGCCGGAAAGGTAGCCTGTCTCCTTTTTCTTGAAGCTAGACGTCGAGCTCCTTCACTTCGCCTGCGCGCTCCATGATGAATCTGAACCGCGCGCTGACGTCCTTGCCGAGCAGCTCGTTGATGATGCGATCGGTCTCGAGCTCGTCGTCGATCACCACCTTCAGGGCCAGACGCTTCTTCGGGTCCAGGGTGGTCATCTTCAGCTCGTCGGCGGTCATCTCGCCCAGCCCCTTGAACCGCATGACGTTGGGTTTGGCGTTGCCCTTCGCCTTCTCCTTGATGATGCGGTCGCGGTCGAGCTCGTCCAGCGCCCAGTAGGTCTCCTTGCCGATGTCCACGCGGAAAAGCGGCGGCTGGGCGATGTACACGTTCCCGGCTTTGATCAGCTCGCGCATGTGCCGGTAGAAGAACGTGAGCAGCAGCGTGGCGATGTGGTGCCCGTCGCTGTCGGCGTCCATCAGCAGGAACACCTTCCCGTAGCGCAGCCGGGACGGCTCGAAGTCCTTGCCCATCCCGCACCCGAGCGCGCTCGCGATGTCGGTGAGCTCCTTGTTGTTGGCGACCTTGTCGCTGGACGCCTGCTCCGCGTTGAGCACCTTGCCGCGCAGCGGGAGGACCGCCTGCGTGCGCCGGTCGCGGCCCTGCTTGGCGGATCCGCCTGCCGAGTCACCCTCGACGATGAACAGCTCGCTGTCCGCGGGGCTGGTCGACGAGCAGTCTGCGAGCTTGCCGGGGAGGTTGAGCCGATGCGACACCGCGGACTTCCGGGTCACCGCCTGGGACGCGGCGCGCGAAGCCTCGCGGGCCCGGGCGGCGAGGATGATCCGCGCCACGACCGACTCGGCGACCGACTTGTTGTCGTTGAGCCACTTCTCCAGCGCCGGGCGGATCACGCCGTCCACCTGGGCGGTGGTCTCGGGGTTGTTCAGCCGGTTCTTGGTCTGTCCCTGGAACTGCGGTTCAGACACGTAGGTGGAGAGCACGGCCAACATGCCCTCGCGGATGTCCTCGGCGGTGAGGCTCACGCCCTTCGGGGTGAGGCTGTGCGTCTCGATGTAGTTGCGAATGGCCTTCACCACGCCGGAGCGCAGGCCCGCTTCATGCGTGCCGCCCGCCGAAGTCGGGATGCCGTTCACGTACGAGCGGATGTACTCGTCGGTCGCCTCGGTCCAGGCCAGCGCCACTTCGAGCCGCACGCCGTTGTCGCGCGAGACGTAGAACTGCGCGCCGGTCGCCGGGATGGTCGGCTTGCCCCGCTGCGCCACCAGCTTCGGCAGATAGTCGGCGATGCCGCCCTCGGCCTTCCAGGTGTTCTCCACCGCCGGCCGCTGGCTCTCGTCGCGGAACATCACCTCCAGGCCCTTGTGGAGGTAGCTCTTCGCCTCGAGCCGCTCGGCGATCAGCGCGGGGTCGAACTTCAGCTTCTCGCCGAAGATCTCCGGGTCCGGCTCGAAGGTGAGCGAGGTGCCGGTCCCGCGGCAGGGCCCCGCAACCTTCAGGCTCGTGGTCGCCTTGCCGCGCGCGTACGACTGCACGTGCCGGTGGCCGTCGCGCTTGATCTCGATTTCGAGCTTGCGCGCCAGCGCGTTCACCACCGACGAGCCGACGCCGTGCAGACCGCCCGAGTGCACGTAGTTCTCGTGCTCGAACTTTCCGCCGGCGTGCAGCGTGGTGAGGATGATCTCCACCGCCGGCTTCTTGTACTTCGGCATCACGTCGACGGGGATGCCGCGGCCATCGTCGACGACGGTGATGGTGCGCCCGTCCTTGTGGAGCGTGACCTCCACCCGTCCGGCGAAGCCGTTGATCACCTCGTCCACCGAGTTGTCGACGATCTCCCACAGCAGGTGGTGGTAGCCGGTCGCGTCGGTCCCGCCGATGTACATGGCGGGGCGCTTGCGCACGGGCTCCAGGCCCTCGAGGACCTGGATGTCCTGACCTGTGTAGCTCTTGCTCTTCGCGTTCGCGGCCATCGGTTACTTCTTCTCCTCGGGCAGACGCTCCCAGATGAGGCCCTGGTTCACGGTCTTCACGCTGTCCTTCTTCGCCATCTCGCGGCCCTTGCCTCCGCGCGCGGCGACTTCGTACTTGCCGGCCGACAGCTCGAGGTTGCGTCCCTTCAGCGTCTCCATGGACAGGGACGCCTTCTTCTCGGGGCTGCAGAGGAACGCCACCACCCTGTCGTCGTCGGCGACCTTGATCACCGTCACGCCGCGGCCTGGACCGGACAGCTCGTTGACCTCGGCGACCTTGCAGACCAGCGCGTTGGTCTTCAGGGTCACCAGCGCGAGGAAGTCCTTCGGACCGGCCGGCTTCACGCCGATCAGCTCGTCGCCCTCCGCGGGACGGGCGTAGCGGCGACCGGCGCGGGTGGAGACCTCGGTGTGGAGCGCGAGGCCGAAGCGCAGGCCGTAGCCCTTCGCGCTCACCGCCACCATCGTCTCCGGCTGGGGCAGCCGCGAGTCCAGCGACAGCCCGCCGACGATCCGCTCGCGGTCGTCGAACTTGAACAGCTTCTGCACGGGCTCGCCGTAGCCGGTGGAGGCCGGCACGTCGTTGAAGCGGGTGACGTAGGCCGTCCCGAAGTTCGAGAAGAACACCAGGTTCGACTTGAGCGAGCCGGAGAGCACGGCGATCACCTCGTCGCCCTCGCGCAGACGGGTGGTGGAGGGATCCTTCACCTCGCGGACGCGCTTGATCCAGCCGTCGCGGGTCACCACGACGTGGGTGTCCTCGTCGGCGATGAAGGCGTCCGGATCATACTCCGCCTCCTCCACCGCGCCGCCGACCTTCGTGCGCCGCTTGTCGCCGTACCGCGTCTTGATCTCGCCCAGCTCGTCGCGGACCACGCCCCAGCGCTTCTTGTCGCTCTTCAGCAGATCCTCGAGCCGCTTCGCCTCGGCGCGCTTCTCCTTGAGCTCGTTCTGGACGACCAGGATCTCGAGGCGCGCCAACTTGTACAGCTTCATCTCGAGGATGGCGTCGGCCTGCTCATCGGAGAGCTGGAACCGGGCGATGAGCTTCTTCGCCGCGTCCTGCTTGCCCTCCGACTTGCGGATGATCCGGATCATCTCGTCGAGGGCGTCGTAGACCTTCTCGAAGCCTTCGAGGATGTGCAGCCGTTTCTTCACCTGCTCCAGCTGGTACTGGAAGCGCTTCGTCACGACGTCGAAGCGGAAGTCCAGGAAGTACCGGAGCATCGTCTTGAGATCCAGCCGCTGCGGCGCGCCGACTTCGGGGTTCTCGGTGGGGACGAGGCAGGTCAGGTTGACGTTGAAGTTCGTCTGCAGCGGGGTGTGCTTGTAGAGATACGCCATCACCAGCTCGGGGCTGGTCTCGCGCTTGATCTCCATGACGATGCGCACGTCCTTGGTGGACTCGTCGCGCACGTCGAGCAGGTGCGGCAGCTTCCGCTCGCGCACCAGGTCACCGATCTTCGACACCAGGGTGGACTTGTTGACCGCGTACGGGATCGAGGTGACGACGATCTGCTGCCCGCCGCGCGGCAGCTCCTCGAGCTCGTACTCGCCGCGGACGCGGACGGCGCCCTGCCCGGTCTCGTAGATCTCCCGGAGCTCCTTCTTGTTGTTGAGGATGTGCCCGCCCGTGGGGAAGTCCGGACCCTTGATCCACTTGAGCAGGTCCTTCGTCTCCAGCTTCGGGTTGGCGATCAGCTCGACCAGCGCGTCGACCACCTCGCCCAGGTGATGCGGCGGGATGTTGGTCGCCATGCCCACCGCGATGCCGGTGACACCGTTGATCAGCAGCTGCGGCACCCGCGTGGGGATGACGATCGGCTCGAACCGCGTGCCGTCGTAGTTGGGTCGGAAGCCGACCGTCTTCGAGCCGATCTCCTCGAGCAGCTCCGATGCCAGCGGCGCCAGGCGGCACTCGGTGTATCGGTACGCGGCGGCGGAGTCCCCGTCGAGCGAGCCGAAGTTGCCGTGCCCGTCGATGAGCGGGTAGCGCAGGGAGAAGTCCTGCGCCATGCGCACCAGCGCGTCGTAGATCGCCGAGTCGCCGTGCGGGTGATACCGGCCCATGATCGCGCCGACGACCTGCGCGCACTTCTGGTACTTCGCGTCGTTGGAGAGATGGAGGTCGTTCCACATCCCGTAGAGGATGCGGCGCTGCACCGGCTTGAGCCCGTCGCGCACGTCAGGGAGCGCGCGCGAGGTGATCACCGACAGCGCGTAGTTGATGTACCGGCGGCGTGCCTCCTCGGCGAGCGAAGCGGGCTGGGAACCATCCCCGCCGCCCGCGCCTCCGGACGCACCTGCGTCACCACCACGCCCACCACCCGCCGCGCCCTTGCGACGGCCTACGTTCTTCTCGTTGAGATCGGCCATGCTCATCTGTTCAGCCATGCGCCACCCTTCCCGGATGCCGCGTGGACTTGAAAAAGCCTCGCAAACTCAGTGGTTTGGACGGATTCTTCCAACCTGCTACAGGCCTGATGCGGCCCGGACTATAACGACCGAAGATCGCAAGTAAAGAATTCCGGGGGGTTGAGGGGCGGGTCTCCCCCTCGCGCCCGTCCGAACGCTGGTACGCTCGCCTCCTCACCTGAGCTCGACCAGCACCATGCGCCTTCATCGAAACCTCGTTCTTTGCCTCATTCTGGGGCTCGCCGCCTGTGGGCCAGCAGATCCTCCAGTCACCATCGACGCGGGCGAGCAGCCTGACGCGGGCGTGCCACCGGACGCCGGTACGGCTCCCGATGCCGGCTCGGCCCCGGATGCGGGAGCGGATCCCGACGCAGGGGTGGCTCCGGACGCCGGATGGGACGCGCCCGAGACGTCGATCGATTCGGCACCTCCGTCGCTCTCCGCGTCCAGCACCGCCGAGTTCACCTTCTCGTCGACCCCGCTGGGCAGCACGTTCGAGTGCGCGCTGGATGGGACGTCCTTCGCGGGCTGCAGCTCGCCCTGGAGCTACAGCGCGCTGGACGACGGGGCGCACCAGTTCCAGGTGCGCGCGGTCGGCGCGTCGGGCGCAGTCGACGAGTCGCCGGCGACGCAGGGGTGGACGGTCGACACCACCGCCCCGGAGACCACGTTCACCTCGGTCCCCATGGGCGGCAGCGGGAGCAGCGCTTCGTTCTCGTTCACGTCCGACGACGCCACCGCCACCTTCGAGTGCGCGCTGGATGGCGCTGCCTTCGCGACGTGCACCTCGCCCTCGGCCCTGTCCAGCCTCGCCGTGGGGAGCCACACGTTCGAGGTCCGCGCGGTCGACCTCGCCGGAAACAAGGACCCGTCGCCGGCGCAGCACCTCTGGAACGTCCCCTCGGGGAGCGCCACGGTCATCCGGATCATGGCCGGCAACATCACGAGCGGGAACTACCAGTCGTATGACCCGGGGCACGGCACGCGGATCTTCCAGGGGCTCGATCCGGACATCGTGCTGATCCAGGAGTTCAACTACGGCAACAACTCCGCCGCGGACATCCGCCGTTTCGTCGATGAGGCGTTCGGTCCGGAGTTCTACTACTACCGGGAATCCGGAGCGCAGATCCCCAATGGGGTGATCAGCCGGTACCCGATCATTGCCTCCGGCGAGTGGACGGATACGTATGTGAGCAACCGCGACTACGCCTGGGCCCGCATCGACGTTCCCGGGCCGAAGGA
>JBAWAM010000760.1:0-3279 GCA_049589315.1 Myxococcaceae bacterium | reverse complement strand
CGTTTCAGATGAAGGCGGAGGCGTTCTGAACGGCGCCTCCGCACTGGGAGAGGGGAAACGGCTCCGGGGCCGTTTTCGTTCGCAGGCGAGCATCGTGGGCTGCGTGTTACATCCACAGCGATGACCCTTCACAAAATGCTCATCTCGACTGCCATGCTGCTCGCCGCTTCGGCAGCCGTCGCGCAGCCGGCTCGTAAGGAGGACGAACGCGTGAACACCGAAACTGCCATTCTCGCGGGCGGCTGCTTCTGGGGAATGGAAGACCTGTTGCGGAAGATCCCCGGCGTGCTCGAAACCGAAGTCGGGTACGTGGGCGGAGCGGTGGAGAACCCCACCTATGAGCACCACACCGGCCATGCCGAGGCGGTGAAGGTCGTCTTCGACCCTCAGAAGCTCTCGTTCGCCGAGCTCCTCGGGAAGCACTACTTCCGCATGCACGACCCCACGACCTTGAACCGCCAGGGGAACGACGTCGGCGATTCGTATCGGTCGGCGATCTTCTACACCTCCGAGCAGCAGCGGAAGACCGCCGAGGAGGTCAAGGCGCGCGTGGAGGCGAGCGGGTTCTGGAAGAAACCGATCGTGACCCAGGTCGTGAAGGCGCCCACCTTCTGGCGAGCGGAGGCGTACCACCAGGACTACCTGATCAAGAATCCCGGCGGCTACACCTGCCACTTCTATCGCTGAGTTCGCCCTCCCCGGCCGCGGTCAGCGTCGGCCGGGTCGTGGAGGAACGCGGCATTCATGCGTGCTCAGGTCGCAATATCCGTTCGCGTCACATTGCGTGAGGCGGTGATGAGGAGCGACCGCGCGCTACGCAGCTGCGCGGGTCGTCGCGCCTTCCGTGGCCCGCACCTGCGCGACGAGCGCCTCGATTGACCTGCGCGCGTCGCCGAACAGCATCCGGTTGTTCTCGAGGAAGAACAGCGGGTTCTCGACGCCAGCGTAGCCCGCGGCCATGCCCCGCTTGAGGACGACCACCCGCTTCGCCTTCCAGACCTCGAGGACCGGCATGCCGTAGATGGGGCTGCCGGGATCGTCGAGGGCGCCGGGGTTCACGATGTCGTTCGCGCCGATCACCAGCACGACATCGGTCTTCTCGAAGTCGGCGTTGATGTGCTCCATCTCGTGGACGATGTCGTACTGCACACCCGCCTCGGCGAGCAGCACGTTCATGTGTCCGGGGAGCCGACCCGCCACCGGGTGGATGGCGAAGCGCACGTTCTTGCCCTGCTCACGCAGTCCACGGACGAGGTCGTTCACGGCGCTCTGCGCGCGGGCAACCGCCATCCCGTAGCCGGGGACGATGATGATGTTCTTCGCGTCGATCAGCTCTGTCGCGACCTCGTCCGCCTTCTGCTCGCGGACCTCGCCGTGCCGCTCCACGGTCGAGCTCTTCGCGTCGGCCGTTCCGAACCCGCCGAACACCACGTTCAGGATCGACCGGTTCATCGCTCGGCACATGATGATCGAGAGGATCGCGCCCGAGGAGCCCACCAGCGCGCCCGTGACGATCAACAGGTCGTTGCCCAGCATGAAGCCGGCCGCGGCGGCGGCCCACCCCGAGTAACTGTTGAGCAGCGAGACGACCACCGGCATGTCCGCGCCGCCGATCGCCATGACCAGGTGGACGCCGATGAGGCCCATCAGCACCGCCAGGGCGATCAGCCAGGGCAGGCCCTCGATGGGCGAGGCAGCGCGCACGAACGGGATGCTCATGGCGACGGTGATGAGCAGGATGGCGAGGTTGAGCAGGTGCCTGCCCGGAAGGAGCAGAGGCTTGCCGCTCAGCGTTCCGCGCAGCTTCGCCCATGCCACCACCGACCCGGTGAAGGTGAGCGCGCCGACCGCGACCCCGGTCCACACCTCCAGGTGCGCCACCAGCCGCGCGATCTGCGCGGCCTGGACGTCCATCGGGAGGACGTGTCCGGCAGACCTCGGCGCGAGGTGCGATGACACGCCGACGAACACGGCCGCGAGCCCCACGAAGCTGTGGAGCATCGCGACGAGCTCGGGCATCCCGGTCATCTCCACCCGGCGCGCCAGGACCGCGCCGATGAGCCCGCCGAGCGCCACCGCTCCGACCAGGAGGAACACCCCCGGACCGTCGAGCGCCTGCTCCCGGGTGAGCCAGGTGTAGCCAGTGATGACGACCGCCAGCGCCATGCCGAGCATCCCGTAGAGGTTGCCCTTCGCTGCGGTGTCCTGTCGGGACAGCCCCGAGAGAGAGCGGATGAACAGCACACCCGCCACGAGATACGCGATGACCACCGAACCGCTCATGACACGCCTCCGCCCTCGGGGCCCTTCCGGAACATCTTCAACATGCGTTGGGTGACCAGGAATCCGCCGGCGATGTTGATCGCTGCCAGCACCACCGAAATCGCTCCGAGCACCGTCGCCGCATCGAGCCCCGCGTCAATCTGCAGCAGCCCGCCGACGATGATGATCCCCGAGATCGCGTTGGTGACGCTCATCAGCGGGGTATGCAGCGCGGGGGTGACGCTCCAGACGACCTGCCAGCCGACGAAGCACGCGAGCACGAAGACCACGAAGTGCTGCAGGAACTCGGTGGGGGCGAAGCGACCCAGCACGAACAGCACGCCCACCATCGCCATCCCCGCGAGGTTCCAGGCCCAGCCGCGGCGGGTGGGCTTGTGGATGTCCTTCTGCTGCGGCTTCGCCTCCGGCGGTGGAGGTTTCACCACCTTCGCGGCCGCTTTCGCGGGCGCAGGCGTCGGCTCCCTCTTCGGCGGCGGCGGGAGGGTCTCCCCTCGCCAGGTCACCACCGCCGGCCGGACCACGTCGTTCTCGAGGTCCACCTTGAACGCGTCGCCCCCGCCCATCTCCGCCAGGAAGTGGACCACGTTGTTGGCGAAGAAGCGGCTGGCGGTCCCGGCCATGCGGCTCGCCAGGTCGGTGAACCCGACGACCTTGATCCCGTTCCACTCCACGATCTGGTCAGGCTGCGTCAGCGCGCAGTTGCCGCCCTGCTCCGCAGCCAGGTCCACCACCACCGAGCCCGGCCGCAGGTGCTCCACCACGTTCATGGGCAGCAGCACCGGCGCCTTCGCCCCCGGCACGAGCGCGGTGGTGACGACGATGTTCACCTCGCGCGCCTGCCTGCGGAACAGTGCCATCTCCGCGTCGATGTAGGCCTGGCTCATCACCTTCGCGTAGCCGCCGCCGCCCTCGCCGCTCTCCTGGACCTCCACGGTGAGGAAGGAGGCGCCCAGGCTCTCCACCTGCTCCTTCGCGGCAGCGCGCGTATCGAACGCG
>JBAWAM010000759.1:0-30243 GCA_049589315.1 Myxococcaceae bacterium | reverse complement strand
GCGATCAGATGGTTCTGATCGCCGGCCGCGGTCGCCGCCGTCTCTTTCAGCAGTGTCGAAGGTCCGGCCGCCTACCCGCGCGGCGTGATCGGCGCCTTCTTGAACCGGCCCCAGGCCACGAATGCGGCCAGTCCGCCCAGGATCGCGTTGAACCCGACGCCGCCGAACTCGCCGCGGGTGATGTGGAAGATGGCCGCGAGGACCATCACGACCACCAGCCCCGCTGCGGCAAGCGCGGTGAGCCGCGGGCGGATGCGGAGCAGCGCCGGAAGGATCAGGCCCAGGCCGCCCAGGAGCTCGGAATAGCCGATGAACCGCGTCAGCCCTGCGCCGACCTCGGCGGTCCACGGCATTTGCGCGGCGAGCGCCTCCATGGGCTGGAGGCCCTTGGTCGACCCAGCCATCAGGAACATGGCACCGAGCAGGACCTGGACGCACCAGAGCGAGATGTGGAGGGCACGGCTGGGGCGGGCTTCGGCCGATACGGCGGGAGAAATGGACGACATGGGGAACTCCAGGTGTGGTTACCCTTTTGAGTTGGGTTACCGTTTGTGCCCGGCTAAATAAAAGGCAGTTCATTTCCGCGCAAGGAGGCACATCCATGTCACCAGGGTACGTCGACGACTCACATGCTGGCTGCCTGGCTGTGCGGGAGGTGCTCAACCGCGTGGGCGACAAGTGGAGCGTCCTCGTGATTGGCCTGCTCGGCAGCGGCCCGATGCGCTTCAGCGAACTGCGCCGGGCCATCGCCGGAATCTCGCAGCGCATGCTGACCCTGACGCTGCGGGGGCTCGAGCGCGACGGACTCATCACGCGCACCGTGTTTCCCAGCATCCCGCCTCGCGTCGACTACGCGCTGACGCCGCTGGGGAGGACGCTGCTCGAGCCGGTGACGGCACTCGCCCAGTGGGCCGAAAAGAACCGCGTCGAGATCCAGTCCGCGCGCGACACCTACGACGAAAAGCAGCCAGCGAAAAGCACAGGCAAGGCCCGCGAAATGGCGCGCTGACGCTCGTCCGCCCGCTTGTTCTTGGTCCTGGAAGCGGAACCCTCTAGGGTCGCGCCGTGCGTCGCGTCGCTCTCGTACTGGTCCCTGCCGCCCTCTGGTTCTGCGGCTGTCCCGACAAGGACAAGGCTGAACCTGCGCGGCCGGCCGAGGTGGTCGATGCCGGGGTCCCGCCCCGCCCGGCGTCGCTCGAGATCGCGATCACCGGTGAGGTCCCGGATGCGGGCGTGGTCGACCTTCGACTCGGCGAGGGCGAACGCACCGTGATCCCGCCGATTCAGTCCCTCGAGCTGGTCGGGAATCTCCCGCTCGAGAACTACCGGGTCCGGGTCTTCGATGAAGCCGACCGCGCGATGGTTTCCGACGACTCCGCCGAGGACCTCGACGGGGGCTTCCGTTACCGCATCCAATTCCCCGAACCGCTCAAGACCGGCCACCGCTACGCCCTCGTCGTCGACGCCGAGACCGGGTCCCAACTGCGTGACGCCTGGGGGCGCGAACATCCGGACTACCGCCGCGACGTCCAGATCGAGGGCGAGAAGCAGAAGCCGCCTCCTCCGGAACGCAAGAGCAAGCGCCGCCGGCGGTGAGCGCATGTGCGCGCCCATGCCGGGTCTTCATTCACCGGCTGCTCTACCCTTCACTGAGCTGACGATCCCGCGCACGCACCTTCTCCATGAACTGAAGGTCGCGCTCGGTGGGGCTGAGATCCAGGAGCACGCGGGAGACGTCGTAGAGGATGTCTCCGCGTTCAAAGACCGGGAGCTTCGGCTCGTCGAGGTTCAGGTGGTCGATCGCCAGGTTGAACGCGAGGTCCATCAGCGTCCGCAGATTGAAGGCGTCGTAGAGGTTGTATTCGACGAGGTACCGGAGCGCCTCGATGTCGCCGGTCTGGCGCCAGGCGCGCCAGAGGATCACCGCGTCCCACCCGTCCACGCCCCGCAGGTGCGGCGCGCGACTCAGCTTGAAGTGGTCCTCGAGCTTCTTCAGCCCCGAGCCGAAGCCGAGCCGCCTGAAGATGAAGCGCAGGTCCAGGTGCGCTTCGGGCCGGGGCAAGTCCGGGAAGTGAATCTTCAGCACCGGCACGTCGAAGCACGAGCCGTTGAAGGTCACCCAGAGCCGTCGCCGTCCGAGCGCTTCCGGCAGCGCGTCCATGTTGCGGCCGTCGATGAACACGTGGATTCCGTCGGCATCGAACAGGCTCACGACGGTCGGTCGCTGCTCCGCGCGACCGTCGGTTTCGATATCGAAGAACACCGCGTCTCGGGCGAACTCCCGGTACAGCCGCCAGTGCTCTCGCGGCGGAAACAGCTCCGCCAACGCGCTCAGATCGCGGCGCTCGAGCGACTCACGTGCGAGGTCGATGCGATTCCGCGCGGTCCCGTCGGTCTTGCTGGAGATCCCGACGCCCTGTCCCGGCCCCGGGAAGTCGTCCCAGGACGCGATGCCTCGCGCCCAGAGATCCTTCTCGCGCCAGGGGCCCACGCCGGGGATGTGCTGAAAGGTTCGGCGAATCACTCCGCCACAAGATACCTGAGCGGGCGGAACCTCAGGCGGGTCTCTCGCCTGGCAGGCAGCCAGGCGTGAGCGGAGATCAGGATACGTCGAGCTCGCCGGTCGCGAGCAGTCCCAGCAACGGGATGTCGGCCTCGCAGAACGGGAGCGACTGCATTTCGCCGGGCGTGGCGAACCGCAGCGCGTTCGCATCCAGCGGCTTCGGCTCACCCGAGCGGATCTCCGCCCGGTACAGCGCGAGCTCGACCGTCAGATCGGGGTAGGTGTGCTTCGTCTCCCAGAGGTGACGACCCACCTCGAGGTCGACGTCCAGCTCCTCGCGGCACTCGCGCGCCAGGGCGGTGGCATCGGTTTCTCCCGGATCCACCTTCCCGCCGGGGAACTCCCACAGCAAAGCCCGGCTCTTGTCCGGTGGGCGCTGCTGGACGAGGAAACGGCCGGGTTCGGCGGGGTGCGGGATCAGCGCTGCAACCACCCTCACCTTCCGCGGCGAGCTCAGATGCCCCTCCGCTCGAGGCGAAGCGCGTACAGGTAGCCGTTGTTCGACAGCACGTACAGGTGACCATCCGCGTACACCGGCGTCGAGCTGACGCCCTGCCCCGGGTCCCACTCGAGCGTGGGCCGGCCGGTCGACGGGTCCACGAACATCAGCGTGTTGTTCAGCGGCATCACGATCATCCCGCGCACGAACGCGGGGGGCTGCGCCGACTTCTTGTCCAGAGGGAGGCTCCAGAGGACCTTGCCGTCGTCGGCGAGCACGGCCGTGAGCCCGCGATCGCCGCTGGCGAAGACCACGTCCCCCCGGCCGATCGCGCCGGTGACGCCGGCGGTCGCGGTGTTCCACAGCACGTCACCGGTCTCGCCGCTGAGGGCGTAGATGCCGTTCTTGTACGAGGCGACGAACACGCGGCCCTGGTCGTCCACCACCGGGCTGGTGTCCACGTCGAGGAACTCCCGACCCTCATTCGAGAGCACGCGCTCCCACTTCACGATGCCGCTCTCGGGCTCGAGCGCCACCACCGCGCCATCGTTGAACCCGACGTACATGGTACCCATCGACACGGCGGGAGTGGACGCACCGTGGACCATGAATCCGGCGGGGAGATCGCGGCGGTACTGCCACAGCCACTTTCCGGTCTGCGCCTCCACCGCGTAGAGCGTGTTGCCCTGCGACGCGACGAACACGCGACCGTCCGTGATGACCGGCCGCGTCGCGAGCTGTTCGCCCGCGGCGTACTTCCACAGGAGCTCGCCGTTGGACGCGCGGAGCGCATACAGCACGCCGTCACCGCCCGGGACGTAGACGACGTCCTCGTGGACCGCGGGGCCCGCCTGGAACGGACCGTTGGTCTTGAAGGACCACTCGACCTGGCCGCCCGGGTTCACCGCCCGGATGAAGCCATCGCGCGTCGCGGCGAAAATGCGCCCGCTCTCGGGGTCCACCGCCGGCGAGGCGAACTCGCGCGGGAAGAACTCGAGGTCGAAGAGCTGGGCGCCGACCAGCTTCACGTGCCAGTCGACCTTGAAGACCGTCTGGCCCGGCGCGACGGTGGTGCGGTGATCCAGGGGATTCGTCCGCAGTGGCACCGCCTTGCAGCCGGCGAAGAGCACGCCCGCGAGGGCGCAGGTCAGCAACGCGCGAAACTTCATTGACTCAGCCCGCCTGTCCAGCGGCCGCGTCCACTGCGGCCGGCGCCGGCTTCGCCACGGGAGGAACCTTCACGCCCTGGCTGGCCAGCAGATTGAGACGCTCGGTCGCCATGCGCGCCGCCGCCGTGTTGGGGAACTTCCCCGGAATGTCCGCGAAAACCTTCGCCGCGTCGTCCTTCTTCCCCTGAAGTACGAGCACGCGGCCCTTGTGGTACTCGCCCATCCCGCTGAGCAGGTCGTTCCCCTGCAGGCCCGCCAGCGCCTCGAAGCTCTGGAGCGCGTTGTCGAGCTCGCCCTTCGCCTCGTACGCATAGCCCTGGCCTTCGAGCGCCACGGCGCGGAGCGGCTCGTCCTTCGCGGCGTGCTCGAGGAATGCGGCGTAGGACTTCAGCGCCTCGTCGAACTGGCCCAGCCGGTACTGCGACTGACCCATGAAGAGCGCCGCCATCGCCGAGGCTCCACCGGTGGGGTTCTCGGACCGGAACTTCGAGAGCGAAGCCACGATGGCCTCGTCCTTCTCCTTCTGGGTCGCGAAGGGCTTCTCTTCGCCCGGGAGCGCCTGGGCGTCGGGCGAAGTCGCCACCCGACGGGTCACCGGCTCGATCGCTCCGCCGAGCGCCTGCTGGGCCTTCGCCTCGCTTCGATCTCCGAGGAAGTCGACCAGCCCGTAGATCGCGAGAAGCGCGACGAGCGCTACCACCGCGCCCACGACCAGCTTCTCCTTGCCGTGGATCCAGCTCTCGGCTTCGAGGCCCGCACGCTGGAAGGCGTCCGGCTGCTTCAATTCCTTCTGAGTCATCTTCTCTGACACGGGGGAAGTCCTATCGGGTGGGATAAGCGCGCGAAAAGGCGGGCGAATGTAGAAACCGTGTAGGAGAAGTGTCAACGCGATTTGGGTCCGTGATTGCATGACCGCTGTGCGCGCCTCCTGCTTCTCCACCTTCTTTCTCTTGCTGGCCCTCGCGATCTCGCTGACCGCCGCGACCGCGCAGGGCGACCCCGCGGTGCTGCTCGGCGGACGCTCGGGCGTGAACGCGCCAACGGCGCTGGAGCTCTCGCCGGGGCCGCTCGTCGGCGCGGACGTCACCCTCCGGCTGAAGTCCCTCTGGGCCGTGGAGTTCGTCCTGGAACACGGCTGGCACGGCCCCGTGTCCTTGACGCAGGGCGCGCTGGGACTTCAGTACCGGATCGACGTGACGCTCGTCGTCCCGTACCTGACCCTGGCTGCCGAGGCGCAGCGCCTCGCCCGCCGAGGGCGTCCGCCTGTCTTCGGCTATGGAGGTGCGCTCGCCGGCGGAGTTCTCGTGCCGTTCGGTGAGCGTTGGTTCTGGGGCGCCGAGGCGCGCTATGGCATCTCTCTTCAGGGCGAGTTTCCGGTGCGCCAGACGTTCCTCCTCCGGATCGGCTGGCGCTCCCATGGGATCTGATCAGTCCTCACGGCGGCGGTGCTTCTTGAACTCCTGAGGCCGCTTGCGTGACGCGCGCTGCTTCTGACCCGGGCGCTCGCGGAACAGCAGCCGCATCGGGACCTTCAGCCCGAAGGCAGTCCGGATCTCGTTCACCAGGTACCGCTTGTACGAGTCGGGCACCGCCTCGGGCTGGCTGCAGTTGATCATGAAGGTCGGCGGCTGGGTGGCGACCTGGGCCATGTAGTAGAGCCGGACCCGGCGGCCCTTCGCGAGCGGCGCCGGGTGCGATTCCTGGATGGATTCGAGCAGCTTGTTGAGCTGCGGCGTGCGCGCGCGGAAGCGGTACTGGTCCGAGAGCTCACGGGCGAGTTCGAGCACCTTCTCCACCCGGAAGCGGGTCTTCGCGGAGGCAAACACGACGGGGGCGTACTGCGCGAAGGGGAATTTCTTCTTCACCCAGGCGCGGCCCTCTTCCTCGTTGCCGGGCTTCTTCTCGATCTGGTCCCACTTGTTGATGACGATGATCAGCGCGCGGCCCTTCTCTTCGGCGATGCCGGCGATGCGCGCGTCCTGATCGACGGCAGGCTCAGTGGCGTCGAGCACCAGCACCGCGACCTCGCTTCGCTCGATCGTCTTGAGCGCAGCCACGACCGAGTACTGCTCCACCTTCTGCGCGATGTTCTTCTTGCGCCGGATGCCCGCCGTGTCGGTGAGGATGAACTTCCGGCCTTTCCACTCCAGCTCGGAGTCGATCGGGTCGGTGGTGGTCCCCGGGACCGGACTGGCGACGAGCCGCTCCTCGCCGAGCAGCGCATTCACCAGCGTGCTCTTGCCCACGTTGGGGCGACCACAGATCGCGAGGTGGATCGGGTGCTCGGCCGGTTGGGCCTCGGCTTCCTCACCCTCTTCGCCCTCCTTACCCTCGGCCTCGAAGAGTCCCTCCTCCTCGTCCTCCTCCGTACGCTCGGGCAACGGCGGGAGATAGCGGGCAACCTGCTCCATCATCTCGTCGATGCCGCGCCCGTGCTCGGCGGAGATCGACACCGTGTTCTCGAGGCCGAGCCGGTAGAACTCGGTGAACCAGGTCCGGTCCTCGTGCTTTGCCGAGTCGATCTTGTTCGCGGCGAGGACCAGCGGCTTCTTGCTCTTGCGGAGGTATTGGGCCACCGCCTCGTCCGCGGCGGTCAAGCCCGCGCGCCCGTCGACGACGAAGAGGATGACGTCGCTCTCCTCGACCGCGAGTTGCGCCTGCTCTCGAACGCTCTTCAGGAGCGAGTCGGACTCCTCCGGAAGGAACCCGCCCGTATCGATGAGGGTGAACTCGTGCCCCCGCCACTCCGTTTCGGCGTAGTGACGATCCCGGGTCACGCCGGGGATGTCCTCGACGAGCGCGATCCGCTTGCGGGCGAGGCGATTGAACAGGGTCGACTTGCCCACGTTCGGGCGGCCGACGATGGCGACCATGGACTTCATTGACGTCACTCGTATCCCAGCTTGCGGAGTCCTTCGCGTCGCTCGCTCCAGCGCGGCTCCACCTTCACGCGGAGGTCGAGATACACGTGGGTCCCGAGCAGCCGCTCGATGGACTTCCGCGCATCCGTACCAATCGTCTTCAACATCGCGCCCTTCCGGCCGATCAGGATCGCCTTCTGGCTGTCCCGTTCGACGTGGATGGTCGCCATGATCCGCACCAGCCCTGCGAGCTGGCCCGGCTTCGGGGTGCCCTTCGGTTCGCGCTCGGCCTCGTCGAATTGATCGACGATCACCGCGGACGAGTACGGGACCTCCTGTCGGGCGTGCCGGAGGATCTGCTCGCGCACGTACTCCGCGACCAACTGCTTCTCCGCCTGGTCGGTGAGCATGTCCTCGTCGAACAGCAGCTCGCCTTCCGGCATGTGCGAGGCCACGGCCCGGAAGAGCCCCTCCGTCCCGTCCCCCGTCCGAGCGGAGATCGGTACGACCTCCGCGAACGGGAACTCATTGCGGTAGGCGTCGATGAGCGGGAGCAGCAGGCCCTTCGGGTACTCGTCGATCTTGTTGATGACGAGAAAGGTGGGCTTCTTGTGCGACTCGATGCGCTTGAGGATCTCCCGGTTCTCCGGGTCGACCTCGGGCGTGGGCGACGGCTTCGGCGGCACCTGGATCAGGAACAGGATGAGGTCCGTCTCATCGGCTGCCTGCAGGGCCACGTCCACCATGTAGCGATTCAGCTCGCCCCGGGACTTGTGGATGCCCGGCGTGTCGAGGAACGCGACCTGCCCTTCCGGACGCGTGACCACGCCCATGATGCGATTCCGGGTGGTCTGCGGCTTCGGCGAGACGATAGCGAGCTTCTCGCCCGTCAGCCGGTTGAGCAGCGTGCTCTTGCCCACGTTGGGCCGGCCGATGAGCGCGGCGAAGCCGCTGCGAGTCTTGGTCTTCGGAGACATGGCGAAGGTGATCACCCCCTCGGCAACCGGGGGTCGGAATGAGTCAAAGCACACACTACCCGCTATTTGCCCAGAGTCGAGCGGCCAGCGCGGGAACGGGCGGATTCATGGGCCTGCGGGTCGGAAACACCTGAGCCGGGTCAAAGAGTCTGTGCCAGCCCAGGAGGAGCGAGCCTGGCCGGCCGCCCGGTTCACAGCCGACGGGCCGCCTGAGCGCCGGAAAGATGGAACGGGGAGGCGTCGGCTTCGGACGTCGAAGCGCGAGCCTCCCCGCGGGAACCACTCGATTCAGGGCTACGCCTGGGTGCTGATGGTCAGCTTGTTGATCACCACATCCGTCTTCGGCCGGTCGCCCTGGCCCTTCGGGATCTCGTTGGCGATCTTGTCCACGAGGTCCTGACCGCGGATCACCTCACCGAAGATGGTGTGGCGGTTGTTCAGGTGCGGCGTGGGAACGACGGTGATGAAGAACTGCGAACCGTTCGTGTTCGGACCGGCGTTCGCCATCGCGAGCAGGCCCTTCTTGTCGAACTGGCGGCCGCTCTGGAACTCGTCCTCGAACTTGTAGCCGGGACCACCGAAGCCCTGGCCCAGCGGATCGCCGCCCTGGACCATGAAGCGCGGGATGCACCGGTGGAAGATCGTCCCATCGTACAGCGAGGTGTTCACCTTCTTCTCGCGCGTCGCGGGGTCCGTCCACTCCTTCTCCCCGGTGGCGAGCCCCACGAAGTTCTCCACCGTCTTCGGGGCGTCCTTCGGAAACAGCCGGACGACGATCTCGCCGAGGCTGGTGTCGAACGTCGCGTACAGGTCCTGGCCCGCCCGGGCCGCATCCATCATCTGTCCCATCTTCCCTCCCTGCCGGTTACCCGGCGTGGCCTGCGTGTCTACTTCTTCGGCTTCTTCGCCTTCTTCGGCTCGGCGCTGATCTCGATGGTCTTGATCACCACCGACTCCAGCGGCCGGTTCTGCGGGGTCGTCTTCAGCTTGGAGATCTTCTCCACCACGTCCTGGCCTTCGACCACCTCGCCGAAGATCGTGTGGCGGTTGTCGAGGTGCGGCGTCGGCGCGACGGTGATGAAGAACTGGGAGCCGTTCGTATTCGGCCCGGAGTTCGCCATCGCCAGCAGTCCCGGCTTGTCGAACTTCCGGCCGCTCTTGAACTCGTCCTCGAATCTGTAGCCCGGGCCGCCGATGCCCTGCCCGAGCGGGTCGCCGCCCTGGATCATGAAGCCGGGGATCACCCGGTGGAAGATCACGTCGTCATAGAGACGCTTCGTCTGCTTCGCGCCCGTCCCCGGATGGGTCCACTCTTTCTCTCCGGTCGCGAGCCCCACGAAGTTGGCCACGGTCTTCGGCGCGTCCTTCGAGAAGAGGCGAACCACGATGTCGCCCTGGTTGGTCTTGATCGTGGCGTAGAGGTCCTGCCCCTGCTCGGCGCGCTGCATGAATCCGGTCGCGGGCTTCGCCTGCGCGAACGCAACCATCGGGACCAGCATCAACGGAAGAACCAGCTGTCGAATCACGTCGTGCCTCCTGAATCGGTGGAGAGCGACCGCAGCACCTCCAATGCCTGGCGTGCTGCGGCCTGCTCCGCTTCCTTCTTGCTCCGTCCGGTGGCGCGGGCGCTGATGTTCTCGCCCACGGTCACCTCGACCTCGAAGACCTTCTCGTGCTCCGGGCCTCGCTCCGAGAGGACCCGATATTTCGGTCCGGTCTTCAATCGAAGTTGCGCTTCCTCCTGCAGCTTCGTCTTGTAGTCGGCGCCGCTGCGTCCCGCCGCCACGCCTTCGAGCGCGTCCTTGAACAGCCGGTCGACGATCTCCATCACCGCGGAGAGGCCGCCGCACAGGTACACCGCGCCCAGCATGGCCTCGAAGGCATCGGCGAGCACCGAGCTCTTCTCGCGCCCGCCGGTCATCTCCTCTCCTCGACCGAGCAGGAGCAGCTCACCGAGCCGCAGCTCGCGCGCGACCCGGGTGAGGCCTTCCTCGTTCACGATCAGCGCGCGAAGCTTGGAGAGCTCTCCCTCGCGCGCAGTGGGGAATCGCTCCATCAGCCGATGGCTGATCGCCAGATCCACCACTGCGTCGCCGAGGAACTCGAGCCGCTCGTTGTCCCTTCCGTCGCTCTCGCGGTGCTCGTTCGCCCAGCTCTTGTGGGTGACCGCAGAGAGCGCCAGGGCACGATCACTGAAGATGAAGGAGAGCCGCTCCTGGAGCGCGTTCACGCGTTCGTCTGGACTGAGCTTCTCCACACCTACTCCTGAAGCTGGCTCGCCAGCTCTTCGGCGAGGGCGTACGGATCCGCCGTCCGATCTGCGATGCGCTCCGAGACCTCGGCCAGGTGCCCCTTCTCCCGCGCAAGCCGGTCGAGGGCATGCCGGAGCAGCCGGTCCCTCAACAACGCGACGAACTGCATCTCTGCGCGCGTCCGCTCCTTCTCGCGACGCTGGCCGGACTCGGTCAGGAATCCATGGTGCTGCGCGATGCTGGCGACCAGCTCGTCGACGCCCTGATCCTTCACCGCGACGACCTTGAGGATGGGCGGCTCCCACTCGGCCGGCTCCGCCTTCGCGGACGCAGCCGCGGCTTCCCCGCTGGCCTTCGCCGGAAGCATGCGGTGCTGCCGATCGTGATCGCCGGGGTGACTGCGAACGGCATGTCGCAGCTCGAGCATCTGCCGCAGCTCGCGCACGGCACGGTCCGCGCCGTCGAGATCCGCCTTGTTCACCACGAAGACGTCGGCGACCTCGAGGATGCCTGCCTTGATCGCCTGGATGTCGTCGCCCATGCCGGGGACGACGACGACCAGGGTCGTATGCGCCATCTGGGCAATGTCGATCTCGTCCTGACCCACGCCGACGGTCTCGACGATGATCACGTCGCGCCCCATCGCGTCCATCACCCGGATGCAGTCACCGGTCGCCCGGGAGAGGCCGCCGAGGTGTCCACGGGTCGCGAGCGAGCGGATGAACACGTCGGGATCTGTCGCGTGATCCTGCATCCGGATCCGGTCGCCGAGGATGGCGCCGCCGGTGAAGGGGCTGGTGGGATCGACGGCGATCACCCCGACCGTTTTCCCCTCCTTCCGGAACTGCGAAATCAGCTTGTCGGTGAGGGTCGACTTCCCCGCCCCCGGCGAGCCGGTGATGCCGATGATCCACGCCTTCCCGGTCTTCGGAAACAGCTCCTGGAGCTCGCGCGTCGCGGTGGGGTCTCCGTCGTCGATCCGCCGCATGAGCCGGGACGCTGCCCGGATGTCACCTGCGAGGATCCTCTTCGTCAGCGTGTCCGCCATGTGTGAACCCGGCTCCCTGCTCAGGCAGACTTGAAGATCTCGCGCGCGATGATGCCGCGCTGGATCTCGCTGGTGCCTTCGCCGATCTCGCAGAGCTTCGCGTCACGCAGGTAGCGCTCGACCGGGAACTCGCGGGTGTAACCATAGCCGCCGTGGATCTGCACAGCCTTGTTGCAGGCCCGCGTGGCGACCTCGGACGCGAACAGCTTCGCCATCGAGGCCTCCTTCGTGTACGGCATGCCGTTGTCGAGCAGCCACGCGGCGCGGTGCACGAGCATCCGGGCCGCTTCGAGCTCGGTCTTCATGTCCGCCATCATCCAGCGCAGCGCCTGGAACTCGGCGATGGGCTGACCGAACGCAGTCCGCTCCTTGCTGTAGCGGACCGACTCCTCCAGCGCCCCGCGCCCGAGTCCGACAGCGAGCGCGCCGATGGTGATGCGGCCGCGATCGAGGACCTTCAGCGTGTCGATGAAGCCCTGGCCGACCTCGCCCAACCGCTGCGAGTCGGGGACCTCGACGTTTTCGAGGATGAGCTCCGCGGTATCCGACGAGCGCATCCCCAGCTTCCCGTGGATGGGCCGCTGGCTGAAGCCCTCGTAGCCCTTCTCGAGGATGAAGGCGGTGACGCCCTTCTGCTTCTTCTCCGGGTCGTTCACCGCCAGCACGACGAACACGTCGCCCACGGTGCCCTGGGTGATGAACATCTTGGCGCCATTGAGCACCCAGGTGTCGCCGCGCTTCGTCGCGGTCGTCTTCATGCCGGCCGCGTCGGAGCCGGAGCCCGGCTCGGTCAGCCCCCAGGCGCCCAGCCATTCGCCCGTCGCCAGCTTCGGCAGGTACTTCTTCTTCTGCTCGTCGTTGCCGAACACGCGGATGTGGCTGGTTCCGAGCCCGTTGTGCGAGGCCACGGTCAGCGCCAGCGAGCCGTCGTAGCGGGCGATCTCCTCGACCGCCACCGCCACGGCCAGGGCGTCCATGCCCGCGCCGCCGTACTCCTCCTTGACGAGCATGCCCATCACGCCCAGCTGGCCGAGCTCCCGGACGACCTCCATCGGGAACTTCTCGTGGTGGTCCCACTCTCGGGCGAAGGGCTTGACCTTCTCCTCGCAGAAGTCGCGAAGGGAGGACTGCAGGGCGCGGTGGCTGTCGGGGAGCTCCAGATCCATGGTGAGGGCCTTATACCAATAAGTGTGGGGCTGGCAGCTGCCAGCTTGCAGCCGGCAGTGGAGCTTCTAGACGGGGTAGACGCAGTGCTTCTTGCGCGTCCCGGGGACGTTGCGGCCTTCGTAGATTTCGAGGCGGTTGGCCAGTTCGTTCCGGAGGGAGTCACCCGGCACGATCTCGTCGACCACCAGCTCGCTGGCCAGCTTGTAGATGTCGACGTCCTCCCGGTACTCGTCGCGGAGCTGCTGGACGTAGGCCGCGCGCTCGGCTTCGGGCTTCTCCTGGATCTTGTTGAAGAACACGGCGTTCACCGCGGCCTCCGGACCCATCACCGCGATCATCGCCTGGGGGAGCGCCAGGGTGGCGTCCGGGTTGAAGCCGGGGCCGCTCATCGCATACAGGCCGGCCCCGTAGGCCTTCCGCACGATCACCGAGATCTTCGGCACGCTCGCTTCGGAGACCGCGGAGATCATCTTGGCGCCGGCGCGGATGATCCCCGCCCGCTCCACCTTCGTCCCGATCATGAACCCCGGCACGTCCGCCAGGTAGACGAGCGGAATGTTGAAGGCGTCGCACAGCCAGATGAACCGGGCCGCCTTGTCCGCCGAGTCGACGAACAGCACGCCGCCCTTGTACTTGGGCTGGTTCGCCACGATGCCCACCGGCCGTCCGTTGATCCGGCCGAACCCGGTGATCAGCTCCTGCGCGAAGAGCTTCTTCACGTCGAACCAGCTGCCCTCGTCCACGAGCTCGTGGATGATCGCGTACATGTCGAACGGCTTGTTCTGATCCGGCGGGATGATCTCCTCGATCCGCTTGCCCGACTTTTTCGGCGCCTTCGCTTCGACGCGAGGCGGGAGCTGGCGAAAGTTCTGGGGGAGGTACCGGATGTAGTCGCGGGCGGCGCCGATGGCCTCCTGCTCCGTCTTGACCATCATGTCGCCGACGCCGGAGACGGTGCAGTGCATCTTCGCGCCGCCCATCTCCTCCAGGGTGACCTTCTCGCCGATCACCATCTCCGCCATGCGCGGGCTGCCGAGGTACATCGACGCGTTGCCTTCGACCATGATGACGATGTCGCAGAAGGCGGGGATGTATGCGCCGCCCGCCGCCGACGGACCGAAGAGCAGGCAAACCTGGGGGATCTCCCCCGACATCTGCACCTCGTTGTAGAAGATGCGCCCAGCGCCGCGCCGGCCTGGAAACATCTCGACCTGGTCGGTGATGCGCGCACCGGCTGAGTCCACCAGGTAGAAGATCGGAATCTGCAGCGAGCGAGCGTGCTCCTGGATGCGGAGGATCTTCTCGACCGTCCGAGCACCCCAGCTGCCCGCCTTCACGGTCGAGTCGTTCGCCATGATGGCGACCGGGCGGCCGTCGATCCGACCGATGCCGGTGATCACACCGTCCGAAGGAAGGTCCGCCTCGAGGTTGTTCGCCAGCTTGCCGTCCTCCACGAAGGAGTCGGCGTCGAGGAGCAGGCGGATGCGCTCGCGCGCAAAGAGCTTCCCTGCCTCGGCGTTCTTCTGGTGGTACCTGGGCGCACCGCCCTTCTCGACTTCGCGGAGCCTGGAAATCAGCTTCTCGTCGTAGGACATGTGCCGCACATACCACAGAGAGCAGGCCATCGAGTCGGCAGTTGGCAGTTCGCTCGGGGCACTCCTACCTTCCTCCTGCACAGCAAAGGAAGGGGAAGGGCCGATGGCGATCGATGTCGCGAGGACGTTGGAGGGGATCTCGAAGAGCTACTTCTTCACGATGATGGCGAGGGAGGCGAAGCGGCTTGTGGAGCGAGACTACAAGCGGATGATCGCCAGGCAGCTCCGAGGCGTGGACCTCAGCAAGAGGGCACTGCTCCGCCGAGCCGGGCTGACGACCTATTCGCCCGTCCGCACGTCGGTCGGGGCCAGCCTCCTGTTCGTTGGAGGTGCCGCTGCCGGCGCACTCGTCGCCTTGAGCGTGGCCCCGATGCGCGGCTCGGAGTTCCGCAACGAGCTCAAGAACCGCACCGGCGGCATGTGGAGCCGTCGCGAGCTCGGGCAGACGCAGGCGCCCGCGCAGGCCTGAAGAATTCCCGAGGTCGAGGTCAGCGGCCCTGGAACTTCGGGGGCCGCTTCTCGGCGAAGGCGCGGAGGCCCTCGAGGCGATCCTCGGTGGCCAACACGCGCTCGTACTTCTGGAGCTCCAGCCTCAGCGCGTCGTCGAGCTCGAGCGACAGTCCCTCGTCGATCGCATGCTTGGCCGTCGAAACGGCCACCGGCGCGTTGTCCACGATCGCCTCGGCGACCGAGAACGCGGTCTCGACCAGCCGACCTTCAGGTGCCAGGCGGTTGACGACACCAAAGCTGAAGGCCTCGGCCGCGTTGAGCCGGCGGCCGGTGAGGATGAGGTCCTTCGCCCGCCCCGGGCCGATGAGTCGGGAAAGCCGCTGGGTGCCGCCGCCTCCGGGGATGATCCCGATGCGCACTTCGGTCAGGCCCAGCTCCGCCACCGGTGCCGCCACCCGCAGGTCGCAGGCCAATGCCAGCTCGGTCCCTCCTCCGAAGGCCGCCCCGTTGATGGCCGCGAGGAAGATGCAGTCGGACAGTTCAATCGCCCGGAAGGTCCGGCGGAGCTGATCGAGGAACGCGCGCACCTCGTCCTCGCTCATGGTCGTGCGCTCCTTCAGGTCGGCGCCGGCGCAGAAGGCCTTGTCGCCCGCTCCGGTGAGGATCACCGCGCGCGTCTCCCGGGATTCGGACACCCGGCGGACCATCGCCTCCAGCTCGTTCAGCATCGCCCGGCTGATCGCGTTCCGACGGCCCTCCCCGTCGATGGTCCAGATCTCGATCGCCCCGCGCTTGTCGACCTTGAACTCCGCCATGTTCCCTCCTCGACCGTACGGTCGTCCGGGGGGTCGAGATAGGTCCCGCTCCCCCCGAACGCAAGCTGGTACATTCCGCGCCATGACGTTCCCGTACACCCGCCCGAGAATCCGATGGTGGCGGCTGCTCTGCGCGGCCTTCGTCCTCGTCCCTGCCCTGGCGCTGGCCCGGGTGGGAGGTGGTGAGAACTACACGACGCCTTCTTCAGGCAACGGCGGGGGCGACGACGACATCAGCGGGCTGGTGTTCTTCCTCATCGAGCTGGTCTTCCGTCATCCGCAGATCGGCATCCCGCTGCTGATCATCGTGGCGATCGGGTACGTGGTGCTGCAGAAGAGCCGAGATCCCGGCTCTCGCACCCAGCGCGCCATCCAGCAGGCCGAGGCCGCGCGCCGCACGCAGGTCTCCTCATCGCACGTCGACGGCTGGGTGAACGCGCTCCGGCGCGAGGACCCCGGCTTCGACCTGGAGGCGCTCTACGGCAAGGTCCGCACCCTGTTCATGGACGTGCAGCAGGCCTGGTTCGTGCGCGACCTCGAGCGGGTTCGCCCGTTCCTGTCCGACGCCACCTTCCAGCGCCTCACCGGGCAACTCGATCTGCTGAAGCGCCAGGGCGTCCGCGACGCGATCGCCGACGTCCGCATCCTGGAGGTGGGGCTGATCGGGCTCGAACAGAGTGAGTGGTTCGACACGGTCCACCTCCGCGTCCGCGCCCAGATGCGCGACACGGACGTCCCGGCCACGGCCAGCGACGCCCAGTCCCATGCCGCGGCCCAACGCGTTCCGGTCGAGGCGTTCACCGAGGTCTGGTCCTTCGTGCGCAAGCCGGGTGCGAAGACGAAGCTCGGAGAGGACCTGTACCAGGGCAAGTGCCCCCACTGCGGCGCGCCCTTCAACGGCGGGGCGACCAACGTCTGCGAGTACTGCAAGGCGGTGGTGAACTCGGGCAACTACGACTGGACCCTGTCCGAGATCACCCAGGGGGTCGAGCACGTTCCACACAACCCGAAGGTCGAGGGGCTGCTGGAGGCGCGCACCGCGGATCCGGCGCTCAACCTCGAGACGCTGGAGGACCGGACCTCGTTGATCTTCTGGCGGTGGATCGCCGCGCAGAGCCACTCGGAAGCAAGGGAGCTGGCCAAGCTGGCCACCCCGACCTATGTGGCGGCGCTCGGCGCGCAATTCGACGCGCTGCGAAAGCAGAACAAGCGCAAGGTCTTCCTCGAGTGCGCCGTCGGAGGCGTCATCGTTCGCGCCCTCCACCCGGCCCAGGGCGAGTACGACGAGGCGCACGTGGAGATCCGCTGGAGCGCCCGACTGGGCGTCGTCGGTCTCGACCAGAGGCCGCCCCAGTTTCCTCCCCTGCCGCAGCGGTGGGTGTTCGTGCTGGCGCGCAAGGCCGGAGCCGTCACCCGGACCGACAACGGCCTGTCCACGAACCGCTGTCCTCAGTGCAACGCGCCGCTGTCCGATTCGCTGTCCACGACCTGCGACTACTGCGGCACGGAGCTGGCGCACGGCGAGCGCGATTGGGTGTTGCGCGAAGCCCTCTCCTGGGACGCGTGGCGGGGCGCGGACACCCGGCGCGACCACGTGCCAGTGCCAACGAAGGGCGCCAGGACCTCCACCGACGGCGTGCTGGACGCGGGCGAGCGCGAACGCCTGCTCTACGTCATGGCGGCGGTGGCCAACGCGGACGGCGCCGTCGACGAGAAGGAACGCGCGCTGCTCCGGATGTGCGCGCAGCGCTGGTCGGTGGACTGGCCGAAGATCGAGTCTGCCCTGAACATGGGGATCGACTCCGCCAGCATCAGCGTGCCGCGGGGTTCTCCCGAAGCGGAGTCGGTGTTGCGCGCCGTGGTGCAGATGGCGCTGGTGGATGGACGCGTGGACCGGAAGGAACGGCAGATGCTGGCGTCCGTCGCGCATCACCTCGGGCTCGAGCAGCGCCTGGACGCGCTGATCGGGCGCTGACCGACAACATCAGGTCTGGGCGCGCTGGTTCTGGCGCTTCTTCTCGCGCTCGCCCAGCGCCGCCTGCAGGTACTTCCCTGAGAGCTTGCGGCCGATCAACTCCTGCGCGAGCTCGCCCGCCTCGACGAGCTTCGGCAGATCGATCCCGGTCTCGATCCCCATGCCCTGCAGCATGAACACGAGATCCTCACTGGCGAGGTTCCCCGCAGCGCCCGGCGCGTAGGGGCATCCGCCCAGACCGCCAATGCTGGAGTCCAGCGTGGTGATGCCGGCGCCGAGCCCGACCAGCGCGTTGGCCAGCGCAGTTCCCCGGGTGTCGTGAAGATGCAGCGCGAACAGGTCCACCTTCAGGTGCTCGAGCAGCGCCTCGAGGATCTCCTCCGTCTGACGCGGCGTGCCCACGCCGATCGTGTCGCCCAGGCTGATCTGGTACAGGCCCATGTCCGCGAGGCGTCGGCAGATGTCGACCACCCGTTCGACAGGCACCTGACCTTCGAACGGGCACCCCCAGACGGTGGAGAGGTATCCGCGCACGCGCATCCCCTCCGAAGCCGCCGCCTTCGCCACCTCGGAGGCCGTGGCAAGCGCCTCGGCGATGGTCTTGTTGATGTTCTTCTTCGAGTGCCCTTCGGAGGCGGAGATGAAGATCGCCGCCTCCTCCAGCCCGGCATCCCGGGCGCGCCCCAGGCCCTTCAGGTTCGGCACCAGCGCGGAGAACGTGACGCCCTCGACCCGGCCCAGCTGTCGGAGCACCTCGTCGGCGTCCCCGAGCTGGGGGATCCAGCGCGGCGACACGAACGACGTGACCTCGATTCGCTTCTCGCCCGCGGCGATCAGCGTCTGGATCAGCCGGACCTTGTCGCGCGTGGAGACCATCCGCAGCTCGTTCTGGAGGCCGTCCCGTGGGCCGACCTCGTAGACCTCCACGCGTGGAGGGAGCTGCGAGAGCAGGCTCATGCGCGGCCCTGCTGGACGCTCTTGTTGATCCACTCGACGATGTCCTGGGTCGAGCTTCCCGGCGTGAAGATCTCCGACACGCCCAATCCCTTCAGCTTCGGGATGTCGTCGTCCGGGATGATCCCGCCACCGAAGACCAGGATGTCGTCCGCCTTCTGCGCCTTCAGCAGGTCGATCACCGCGGGAAACAGGGTCATGTGCGCGCCCGACATGATCGACATGCCGATCGCGTCCACGTCCTCCTGAACCGCTGCCGACACGATCATCTCCGGGGTCTGGTGCAGGCCGGTGTAGATGACCTCCATTCCGGCGTCGCGCAACGCCCGGGCGATCACCTTCGCCCCGCGGTCGTGTCCGTCCAGCCCCGGCTTCGCCACCAGAATCCTCAGCTTCTTGCTCTCAGCCATTGCGCTGCACTCCCATGATCAGATCGGTCGACTGGGCATCGGGTGGCTCACCCTCGAGTCCGCCGTGCACCCACCGCACCGTGAATCCTTCAGACGTCAGAAGATCGGCTAATTCAGACGCGCGATAGTAACGAATGAAGTACTGCGCCGAAAGCACGCGTCCATCCGGGGTCTCGAGTTCGCGAATTCCCTCGTCCCGCCCGGTAGCGGGATCGAACCGGCTCTGCTCGCGAAGACGGCTGCCGTCGGGGAGCGTGCCTTCGAACCGGGCGGTCGGCGCCCGCTCGAAGCGCTCGAGCGGAGAGGTCTGGGCGATGAGCCAGGCACCGGGGGCGAGGCAACGCGCCACCTCGCGCAGAATGTGGCGCTGAACGTCGTCCTCGAAGGCGAACAGGGTCGAGTACCACGCGAAGGCCCCGCCGAGGCTGCCGGTGCGGAACGGGAGCGCCTTCAGATCGCCTCGGATGGCGGGGAACGCCCCTTCCCGCTCCTTCAGCGAGAGCGCGTCGAGCTCGAGCCCGATCACCGACCGTCCACCCGGCAACCGGCCCTGCATGCGGATCGCGTGGCGCCCATGTCCACAGCCCAGATCGATCACGGGACCAGGGGCGGTCGAGCCGGACAAGGCGCGCACCAGGTACGCCGCCTCGCGCTCGCTCAGCCCTGGCCCCAGGAACGGGCGCGTGCTGCGGAGGTACAGCTCGCCGAAAAATGGGGACGTGGACTGCACGCGAGACTCACATAACGGGGCTCGTGCCCGAGGTCCACTGTCGTCACTCACGCCCCGAGGAACCGACAGGGAGCAGGTGTACCCGGGTGCCGCTTTCGTCGACGGTGACGATCGCCCCCTGGTGAAGGCTCATCCGACACGATCGAGACCGCAACATTGATGTCGGCAACGAGCTTCACGCGAGCGCTGAGGCCCGGTTCCGGAAATTGCCCGGTCGCTCACCCAGGGAGCATCCTCCCTCGGGCGAGGACCGGGCGAGGACGCCTCAGAACACGCCGCCTTCGCGGTACTGGCCCCAGACCTTGCGGAACACGTCGCTGACCTCGCCGAGGGTGGCGTATGCCTTCACCGCTTCGAGAACCGGCGGCATCAGGTTGTCGGTGCCGCGGCAGGCGGCCTCGACCTTCGCCAGCGCCGCGTCGACCGCGGCCTGGTCGCGCTCCGCCTTGACCTGCTGCAGGCGTTCGACCTGCTCGCGTGCGACCTCATCGTCGATCTTGAGCAGCTCGATCGGAATCTCGCTCTCGGACTTGAAGGCGTTGACGCCGACGGTGAGGCGCTCGCCCTTCTCCAGCTCGCGCTGATAGCGATAGGCGCTTTCGCCGATCTCCTTCTGCGGATAGCCCTCTTCGACGGCGCGAATGATACCGCCCATCTCGTCGATCCGGCGGATGTACTCGAGCGCGCGGCGCTCCATCTCGTCGGTGAGATACTCCACGTAGTAGCTGCCGGCGAGCGGGTCGACCACGCGTTCCACACCGGACTCGTGCGCGATGAGCTGCTGGGTCCTCAACGCGATCGTCACCGCCTCCTCGGTCGGCAGTGCGTAGGTCTCATCGAGCGAGTTGGTGTGCAGCGACTGGGTCCCGCCGAGCACGGCCGCCAACGCCTGCAGCGCGGTGCGGACGACGTTGTTGTAGGGCTGCTGCGCGGTGAGCGACACGCCGGCGGTCTGCGCGTGCGTGCGCAGCTGCATCGACCGCGGATCCTTCGCGCCGAAGCGGTCCCTCATCACGTGCGCCCAGATCCGGCGGGCGGCGCGGAACTTCGCGACCTCCTCGAAGAAGTCGTTGTGCACGTCCCAGAAGAACGACAGCCGCGGAGCGAACTCGTCCACGTTCAGCCCACGCTTCACGGACTCCTCGACGTAGCCGATGCCGTCCGCCAGGGTGAACGCCAGCTCCTGGACCGCCGTCGCTCCGGCTTCCCGGATGTGGTAGCCGCTGATCGAGACCGGGTGCCAACGGGGCATGTTCCGGGTGCAGAAGTCGATCATGTCGATGACGATCCGCACCGCCGGCCTCGGAGGAACGATCCACTCCTTCTGGGCGATGTATTCCTTGAGCATGTCGTTCTGGATCGTTCCACCCAGCTTCGACATGGGGATGCCCTGCTTCTCCGCCACGGCGATGTACATGCACAACGCCACGATCGCCGAGGCGTTGATGGTCATCGACGTGGTGACCTGATCCAGGGGGATACCCGAGAACAGGATCTCGAAGTCCTTGAGCGTGGAGACGGCCACGCCTTCCTTGCCGACCTCGCCCCGGCTCAACGAGTGGTCGGCGTCGTAGCCCATCAGAGCGGGCATGTCGAAGGCGGTCGACAGGCCGGTGACACCATGACTGATGAGGTACTTGAACCTCTCGTTGGTGTCCTTGGGCGTCCCGAAACCGGCGAACTGGCGCATGGTCCAGAGACGGCCACGGTACATGGTCGGCTGGACGCCGCGGGTGAACGGGAACTGCCCTGGAAGTCCGATGCGGTCCTCGAGTTCGTTCTTCCGGTCCGCGAGCGTGACGACGTCAGGGATGGGGATCCCCGAGTCGGTCGCCCAGGTCTCCTTCCGCAGCGGCATCTTCGAGGTGATCCGGGCGAGGTCCTCGGCGGCCCAGCGCTCGACGTCGCGGGCGATCTTCTTGACGGTGGCCGGGTCGAAGGTGGGCAGGCCACCCTTCTTTCCAGCGCGGGCGGGCTTCTTCTTCGCCTTCGCGACGACCGGCTTCTTCGCGACCGCGCGAGCCACCGACTTCGGCTTCTTCGCCGGGGTGGCAGCCTTCTTCGCGGCGGGCTTCTCAGGGGCCTTCCGGGCAGCCTTCTTGAGCGCAGCGACGGGGGCGCGCGCAGCCGACTTCACCTTCGATTTCGCGACGTTGGAGCTCTTCGCCATGCGGGCGGTCTAGCATCGAGATCAGGGTGTCGCAAGGCGTCGCGCTGGCAGGCTCGAGAGGCGCTCCGCTGCCGTCTGGAGGGTGTCCTCGCGCTTGCAGAACGCGAACCGCGCCAGCCGCCTGCCGTGTGATCGGTGCGCCGGACCGTAGAACGCGGACGGCGGGATGGCGGCGACGCCGACCTCGGAGGTGAGATACCGGCAGAAAGCCAGGTCGTCGTCGAACCCTGTCCCGGCCAGGTCGGCCATGACGAAGTAGGCGCCTTCGGGCAGCAGGGGCTTCAGGCCGGCGCGTTCCAGCGCCGAGACGAGGAAGTCCCGCTTGCGGCGGTAGTCCTCGACCAGCCCCACGAAATATGAATCCGGCAGCGCCAGCGCCTGGGCGACCGCCGACTGAAGTGGAGCGGCGGTGGCGAAGGTGACGAACTGGTGGGCGCTCTGGACGCAGGCGCGCAGGTGCGGCGGCGCGATCGCCCAGCCGACCTTCCAGCCGGTGAAGCTGAACGTCTTGCCGGCGCTGCTCACCGTTATCGTCCGATCCCACAGGCCGGGAAGCGTGGCGGGACGGACGTGACGGGCAGGCTCGAACACCAGGTGCTCATAGACCTCGTCCGACAGGATCCAGGCGTCATGGCGGAGGCAGAGCGCGCCGATGCGGGTGAGCTCGTCGCGCGTGAACACCTTTCCGGTCGGGTTGTGCGGCGTGTTGACCACGACGAGCTTCGTCTTCGGGCCGAACGCCGCCTCGAGCTCGGCGTCGTCGAACCACCAGGCCCCATGGGTCGCATCCGGCGGCCGGAGCAGGACGAACCTCGGAACGCCGCCCGCCATTCGAACGCTCGCCTCGTACGAGTCGTAGAACGGCTCGAACAGCACCACTTCGTCGCCCGGGTCGACCAGGCCGAGGATCGCGTCGAAGATCGCCTCGGTGGCGCCGCTGGTGACGGTGACCATCGTCGAGGGATCCACCTCCATCCCGTAGAACCTCCGAGCGTGCGCCGCGATCGCCCGACGCAGATCCTCCGCGCCAGCGCCCACCGCGTACTGGTTCACCCCGCCGTCGATGGCGCGGATCGCGGCCAGCTTGATCTCCTCCGGCCCTTCGAAGTCGGGGAAGCCTTGTCCGAGGTTCACCGCGCCATGCTTCGCCGCGAGCGCGCTGAATTCGGAGAAGACCGTCGTGCTGAAACCCGCCATCCGCGCTGCCATGGGCTGCTTCATCGAACGTCGCTCCCGAGCACCAGGCGGACGTCATACAGGCAGTCGGTCGGTCCTGCTTCCACCGCGATCCGCTGAAGTCCGTGGAACGACGCCAGATCCCCCACGACCAATTCCGCTGCCGCCCTGCCCCGCTCCGGCTCCCTTCGACAGATCTCGATTCGCGTCCGCGTCTCACGACGGGCGTCCTTCGCGTCCACCCATGCGACGGTCTTCTCCCGGGTCGCGTCCCGCTCGGTCAGCAATGCCAGCACGGACGCCTTGAACTCCGGGCTCGCGGCGCCGGTGACCTCGATCCCGAGGCGCTTTTCGCAGCCCTGGGCCACACAGTAATAGCTGCCGCTCGGGAGCAGTGCGTCGGAGGGTTCGGAACGGACGGTCATGGCGTTCTCCGCTGGCAGCGCCACCGTTGCCAGGTATCCCTTTCCGACCCGTTCGCACTCGACGCCCTTGCAGGACGCGACCTTCACCTCGAGGTGGTCGCCTCTGATGCGCCACGTCCCCCGGGCGACCGTGCTCCCCTTCTCTGCGGAATGCTCGGCGCGATAGCGGCCGCCGGTGCGGAAGGACACTGCCCAGACTGCGTCCCCGATCTCTGCACCTTCGAGATGCTCTTGAACCGACAAGCCCAGGAGAACGGTGACCAGGAGAGCGAGCATGCGCGCATCCTAGAGGGCGACTGTCGACCCGTGAATGTGTGTCCTCGTCGTATTTTTACACTCGCGCAAGGCGTCGCATGGCCCGAAGCATCCGCTCCGACACGACCTCACCTCGACGCATCGCTGCGGCGGCAACGCGGACCGTCGCGACCACCACGGGAACAGCGCAAATCAGGTCGATCCCGTAGTGAAAGCGGCCAACGAGGGTCGCCAGGACCAACCCCATCCCCACGGGCAGCATGACCCAGAAGAAGGGGCGGCGGTATCGCCAGGCGAAGACCAGCATGATCAGGGTGACGCCTGTGTGCCCTGACGGGAAGCAGTCGCGCGCGAAGGAGGTCGTCCGCATCAATCCGTCGAGCAATGGGGTCAGCCACAGCCCCTGCAACGGATGATCGAACACCCCCGCCAGGTAGTAGCGGGGACCGATCGCCGGCACTGCGACGTAGAAGATGAAAGTGGCGGAGAAGAACAGCGCGAGCGCCAGCGCGTACTCTTCGTATTCGGCGCGACGGCCCCGGAAGAACAGCACCATCGCCAGCACGAACGGCCCGATGAAATAGCTGTAGTAGCAGATCATCAGAAGCTCGGTGACAACCGGGCCCACCAGCTCTCCGAGCACCACGGAGGGATGCACTCCGAAGAGCTTCAGGTCCGCTCTGGCGAGATAACCGTCGGCCAATCTCGGATTCACCGCGTCCACCAGCGGTCCGAGCGAGCCGTGCGCGAAGATGACCGACGGCATCAGCCAGACCGAGGCGATGAAGTCGAAGATTCCCCGGTGGGGGTAGCGCCGCGCCAACCAGCGGAAGATCGGGGGGCCGGCGGCAATCACCGCGAACACTGCAGCCGCGATGTTTGCCCGGGGAGCCCAATGGCCAATCAGCAGCACATAGGCGGACGCGAAGGACGCCATCGAGGTGACGACCACGTCCACTCCGCGCAACTGCAGAGCTTCGTCCCCTCCCCCGGGGGCGGTGCGCGTGAGCGCGATTTCTCCGTGCCGACGCATTCCGGTTGATCTCGCCACGGAAAGGTAGAGACGAGGTTCGTGTATGCAACCGGCACGCCTGGCAGGCAACCGACGGGGCGAGCGACTCGTACTGGGCAACTTGTTGCCCGGCGTGATTCTGGGGTTCCGTTCACAGAGCCAGGGACGGCGCGTGGCCAAGGGCGCGGAATTGCTGCCCGAAAAGTGTATGACACCTTTCCCGGGTGGGCACCTGGGGCGGCGTCCAATTTGCGCGCAACTTTTTGCTCACTGATTTTGCCGGTGTAAACGCCTGATATCACGAATGAATTGGTGCGGGTTGTGACGCACAGTGTTGCTTGACACCGCCTCTCACGGCTCCTAGAAGTCCGCGCGTCAGATGCCCAGGAGGGGCTCCCGCATGAGCGACATCTTCGATAAGTGCAGCAACTGGAAGGACTACAAGATCGCCAAGGCTACCGGCCTCTACCCGTACTTCCACGCCATCGAGGCGTCGGAGAGCACGGAGGTGGAGATGGACGGCCGCCGGATGATCATGGTCGGCTCGAACAACTACCTGGGCCTGGCTGGTGACCCGCGGGTGAAGGAAGCCTCCATTGCCGCGATCAAGAAGTTCGGCACCACCTGCTCCGGCTCCCGCCTGCTCAACGGCACCCTGGCGATGCACGAGGAGCTCGAGGCGAAGCTGGCGAAGTTCCTGAAGCGGGAGTCGACGCTGGTCGTCTCGACCGGCTTCCAGACGAACCTCGCGACGATGGCCGGCATTCTCGGCCGTCACGACATCGTCTTCTCCGATAGGCAGAACCACGCGTCGCTGCTCGACGGCATCCGCCTCTCCTTCGCCACCGAGAAGCGCTACCGCCACAACGACATGGAGCACCTCGAGAAGCTCCTCGCCGACGCGGATCCCGAAGCCGGAAAGATCATCGTCACGGACGGCGTCTTCTCGATGGAAGGCGACCTCTGCAACCTTCCCAAGATCGTGGAGCTCGCCCAGAAGTACAAGGCGCGGGTGATGACCGATGACGCCCACGCCATGGGCGTGCTCGGCGAGCACGGTCGCGGCACCTCGGAGTACTTCGGCCTGGAGGCCCAGACCGACCTGGTGATGGGCACCTTCTCGAAGAGCTTCGCCTCGCTCGGCGGCGTGATCGCCGGCCCCTTCGACGTCATCAACTACATCAAGCACCGCTCCCGCCCGGTGCTGTTCTCCGCGTCCATGACCCCGGCCGCGGTGGCCGCGGCCCTCAAGACGCTGGAGATCATCGAGGCCGAGCCGCAGCGCCGCGCCCGCCTGCTGGACATCGCGGAGAAGATGCACAACGGCTTCCGCTCCATGGGCTTCGACACCGGCGTATCGGTGACCCCGGTCGTGCCGGTGCTGGTCGGCGACCAGGTGAAGTGCTTCCGCTTCTGGAAGGCGCTCTACGAGGCCGGCGTGTACACCAACCCGGTGATCCCGCCCGCCGTGGAGCCCGGTCACGCGCTGCTCCGCACCAGTTACATGGCCACCCACACCGACGAGCAGCTCGATCGCGTGCTGGAGACCGTGGAGAAGATCGGCCGCAAGCTGAAGGTCATCCCCGAGACCCGCCCCACCAGCTACACCTCGGTGAAGATCGCGCGTCCCGGCAGCTTCGTGATCCGCAACGAGGCCTCGCAGCGCTGGGCGGCGGCCTCGGCCGGACTGCTCGCGGACAAGGGCTTCTCGCTCGAGCAGATCGCCCGGATGTCCTCGCGCGACGTCGCCAACAAGCTGTTCGACGCCGTCGAGACCATCACCTGGCGCGCCGCGAACCTGCAGCCGAACGACCTCAAGCGGCTCTCCACCGCGCCGCTGCGGCTGTGGGAGAAGCGTTCCGATCTCAAGGATCTGCCGGGCCTTATCCTCGAGAAGGGCGCGAACATGTTCATGAAGAACGGCAAGACCCCCGAGGCGTAACTCCCCTTTCCTTGACCGGGACCATGGCGGGGGTGAGGGTCTTCCCTCCCCCCGCTTGACGTTTCATTGGAGCTTCACATGGCTGCCACCGCGCGAAAGATCACTCCGACGGAGTCGGAGGCGACGTCCGAAGTCACCATCACGCCCGTTCAGTCGAAGGCGGACAAGGACGCGTTCATCCGCTTCCCCTACGCGCTGTACAAGAACGACCCGAACTGGGTCCCCCCGCTGCTGATGGAGCGGTACGACTTCTTGAACTCGAAGAAGAACCCGTGGTTCGAGTTCGGGACCGTCGAGCTGTTCCTCGCGCGCCGCAAGGGCGAAGTCGTCGGACGCATCGCGGCAGTCAACGACCCTCGCTACAACGAGTTCCACGGCACGAACCAGGGCTTCTTCGGCATGTTCGACGCCGTCGACGACGCGGCGGTGGCGAAGGGCCTGTTCGACGCTGCGGCGCAGTGGTGCCGGTCCCGGGGCTTCAACAAGATGATGGGCCCTGCGAGCTTCTCGTCGAACTACGAGTTCGGCACCCTGGTGGAGGGTTTCGACGCGCCGCCTGTGGTGATGATGGCCTACAACCCCCGCTACTACCCGGCGCTGATCGAGGCGGTCGGACTGAAGAAGGCGAAGGACCTGCTCGCGTGGGAGCTGTCGTCGTCGGTTCCGCCTCCGGAGAAGGTCGCGCGCGTGGCGGACAAGATCCGCAAGCGCGAGGGCATCGTGGTCCGTCCGGTGAATCTGAAGGACTTCGAAGCCGAGGCCCAGCGGATCAAGGACATCTACAACTCGGCCTGGGAGAAGAACTGGGGCTTCGTCCCGATGACGGAGCACGAGTTCGATCACCTCGCCCGGGACCTCAAGCAGGTGGTCGTCCCCGACCTGCTCATGATCGCCGAGGTGAACGGTGAGCCGGTGGCCTTCTCCATGACCATTCCGGACGCCAACGTCGTCTACAAGGCCGCGGGCGGCCGCCTGACGCGCTACGGCCTCCCGATCGGACTGGTGAAGATGCTGCTGGCGATGCGGAAGATGAAGCGGCTGCGCCTCATCACGCTCGGGATCAAGCCCGGCTATCGCAAGCGCGGCATCGACGCCATCCTGTATCTGGACACCCTGCGGAAGGCGAAGGAGCTCGGGTACTCCGGCGGCGAAATCAGCTGGACGTTGGAGGACAACGATCTGGTGAACCGCGCCATCGAATCGATGGGCGGCCGGAAGTACAAGACGTATCGCGTCTACGAGCGCGATCTCTAGTCACCCGGCGCGTCTCACCTCGGAGGGTTCGTCCATGCAGTTCCTGCTGACCGGTGGAAGCGGATTCATCGGCTCCAACCTGGCGAAGCTTCTCGTGTCGCGCGGGCACGCCGTGCGCGCGCTCGTTCGCCGCACGTCGATCCGGAGCGAGCTGGAGAAGGCCGGGGCCAGCTTCGCGGTTGGCGACCTGAACAGCGGCGACGGACTCCCCGAAGCCCTGGAGGGGGTGGACGCGGTGCTCCACCTCGCCGGGGTCACCAAGGCCAGGACGGAGGAGGAGTACTTCCTCTGCAATGGCGAGGGGACGCGCAGGCTCGCCGAGGCCATCGCCCGGATGCCGGATCCGGCGCGGCTGGTCCACTGCTCGTCGCTGTCCGCCGCCGGCCCCACCACCGTCGGGCGCCCCCTCCGCGAAGAGGACGAACCGCGGCCCATCTCGGTCTACGGGCGCAGCAAGCTGGCGGGTGAGCTGGCCGTGCGGCAGTACGCAGACAGGGTTCCTTCGGTGATCGTGCGGCCGCCCCTCGTCTACGGCCCCGCGGACAAGGAGTTCCTCCCCTCGCTGCTGCCCATGGCGCGCTTCGGGCTGTATCTCAAGAGCGGAACGGGGCCGAAGCGCTACTCGCTCATCCACGTCGACGACCTCTGCGAAGGCCTCATCGCGGCAGCCATGAAGGGCAAGACGCTGCAGTCGGGCGTTCCCGGGCAGGGCCTGTACTTCGTCACCGACGGGCGGGACGAGTACTCGTGGGAGGAGGTCTGCGACGAGCTCGGCCGCGCGTGGGGACGCGAACGCAGCGTCGTCGTGCCGCTTCCAGACGTGGTGGGCTACGCTGCGGGCCTCGGCTCCGAGCTGGTGTCCCGGGTCCGGGGAACGGTGCCCATCCTGAACAGGGACAAGGCCGCGGAGATGCGCGCCGAAGCGTGGACCTGCGCGAGCGATCGCGCGCGCCAGGAGCTCGACTACGCGCCGAAGGTCCCCCTCGCGGAGGGCTTGAAGATGACCCTTGAGTGGTATCGACAGGAGGGCTGGGTATGAGCCGCGCAACTGTTGCCAGGACCAAAGCGAGATCGAACACCCCACCGCCCGTTCGTGCGCAGGACGTCGAGGTCTCGCCCGTTCGAACCACGCGGGAACGGGACGCGTTCGTCGAGTTCCAGCTCACGCACTACGCGGGCGATCCCAATTTCGTTCCGCCGATCGTGGCAGAGCGGCGCGACTTCCTCGACCGGAACAAGAACCCGTTCCTGAAGCACGCCGAGCTCGAGCTGTTCCTCGCCCGCCGCAACGGGCAGCTGGTCGGACGCATCGCGGCGATCAACGACCCGAGCTACAACAGCTTCCACAACAGCGACGTCGGCTTCTTCGGGCTGTTCGAGAGCATCGAGGACCCGGGAGTCGCGGGCGCGCTCTTCGAAGCCGCCGCCGGGTGGGTGCGGGCACGGGGGCTCAAGGAGATGCTCGGCCCGGTGAACATCTCCACCAACAACGACTGTGGGCTCCTGGTCGAGGGCTTCGAGTACCCGCCGGCGATGATGATGCCGTACAACCCGCGGTACTACCCTGCCCTCTTCGAGGCGAACGGCCTCTCCAAGGCGAAGGACTTGTGGTCCTGGGATCTGTCGACCGCGGTGGCGCCGCCGGAGAAGGTGGTGCGCGTGGCCGAGCGACTCTCCGAACAGGAGGGCGTGCAGGTCCGCCCCCTGAACATGAAGGATCTCACCAACGAGATCCGCCGGATCAAGAGCATCTACAACGCGATGCTCGAGCGGAACTGGGGCTTCGTCCCGATGAGCGAGGACGAGTTCGACGTGCTCGCCAACCGGCTCCGTCCGCTCGTCCAACTGCGCCCCGAGCTCTGCCTCATCGCCGAGGTGAAGGGCGAACCGGTGGCGTTCTCGCTCACCTTCCCGGACTCGAACGTGGCGTTGAAGGCGGCGCGCGGCTACCTCACGCGCTGGGGCCTTCCCCTGGGGCTGGCGCGGCTGGCCTGGGCGACCCGGAACATCGATAGGCTCCGTGTCTTGATGCTGGGCATCAAGCCGGGGTACAGGCGGCGCGGGATCGACGCCCTGCTCTACACCCAGACCATGCGCGCCGCCCGGGCGCTGGGGTACAGCGGCGGCGAGCTCGGCTGGACGCTCGAGGACAACGACCTGATCAATCGGGCGATCGAGTCGATGGGCGCGCGGCGCTACAAGACCTACCGCATCTATCAGCGCAAGGTCTGAGCGGACTTCTTCGCGAGCTGATCGCGCTTCTGCTTCAGCGTCTCCAGCAGCCCGTCGTAGCCGCGCTGGGCGATCAGCTTCCGGAACTGGCCACGGTAGGTCTCCAGCAGGGAGACCTCGTCGGTGACCACGTCGAAGATGCGCCACTCCGAGTCGGCGGCGAGCCGGTACAGCTTGTAGACCACCGGGAAGCGGTCCTTCTGGACCACCAGGGCGGTGTGGACCTCGGCTTCGTTGCCCTGGACCTTCTCCTTGCCGTACTCGGTCTTCGCCTGCCCCTGCCCCAGCGCCTTCTGGGCGTAGGACGCGCGCAGCAACTCCTTCATCGTGGTGGAGAACTCCTCCCGCTGCTTCGGGGAGAGCTTGTCCCAT
>JBAWAM010000758.1:0-2160 GCA_049589315.1 Myxococcaceae bacterium | reverse complement strand
ACCTGCGCCACCGCGGCCGACTGCTGCTCGGGCACCTGCGACAACGGGGTCTGCCAGACGCCGACCGCGTGTCAGCCGCAGGGGACGGTCTGCACCGCCTCGGCCGACTGCTGCAGCGGCTTGAGCTGCGCGATCCCCGCCGGTTCCTCTACCGGCAGCTGTCAGCCCTCTGCCTGCGCTGCCGCCGGCCAGGATTGCTCGTCGGCAAACCCGTGCTGCACCGGTCTGGCCTGCCTGAGCGACAACGGCGGGGCATGCAACGACGCGACCTCGTGCACCTGCAACGTCGTCATCAACTGAAGTGAGCGGTCCCGCGGCTGCCTGCCCGCTTTCGGAGGGCAGGCAGCCGTCTGGAAGTGGTCGTACCCCGCGCATGTGAATGGTAGGTTCCGGTCACGTTGACGCGCGTGCAGGATCTCCCCTCAGCACTGAGCCTTCCAGGTCCCGTCCCAGGCCCGCCCGGGCTGGCGAGGAGGAACTCCGTCAATCGGCTGATCGCGGTCGGCGGAGGGAAGGGCGGCATCGGAAAGACGCTCGTGTCGGTGAACCTGGCCATCGCGCTCGCGCAGCGGGGGCAGCGTGTCGTGCTGATCGACGCCGACCTCGGCGGGGCGAATGCCCACACCTGTCTGGGCCTCCCCCAGCCGTCCACCACGCTGTCGGACTTCGTCTCGCGCAAGGTGACCCGGCTCGACGATGTGCGGGTGGCCTCGGGGATCCCCAATCTCTCGCTGATCGGCGGAGCGTCGGACGCGCTGGATGCGGCGAACCTCAAGTACCAGCAGAAGCAGAAGCTCCTGCGCAATCTCCAGTCGCTGGATGCGGACACCGTGATCCTCGACCTCGGCGCTGGGACCAGCTTCAACGTGCTGGACTTCTTCATCGTTGCGCACCACGGCGTGCTCGTGCTGCTCCCCGAACCGACCTCGATCGAGAACGCCTACCGCTTCATCAAGGGCGCCTTCTTCAGGCGGATGCAGGAGCTGCAGGATGCGCTCGGCGTCGACGATCTGCTCGAGGCGGCGATGTCCACGCCCGAAGGCGCGGTCCGCACTCCACTGGAGTTCGTGACGCGCGCGAGAGAGGTCAACCCCGAGGCCGGCGCCAGGCTCGAACGGGAGCTGGAGAGCTTCCGGGTGCGCCTGGTGGTGAACCAGTCCCGCGGCCCCGCCGACGAAGAGGTGGGCCATGCCGTCGTTTCCGCGTGGCGGCGCTTCTTCGGCCTGCAACTCGACTTTCTGGGCGCCGTCTCCTACGACGACGACGCCTGGCGCGCCGTTCGCCGGCGCAGGCCGCTGCTGGTCGAACGCCCTGATTCTGCGGCCGCATCCGGTCTGCGCCGCATCGCCGATAACCTGCTCGCGCTCGAGCACAACCTGCGCACCCCATGAAATCGCTGAAGGAGCAGACGTACTACGAGGTCCTCGAGGTCGATTCGTCTGCGTCGATGCAGGAGATCCGGGCCTCTTTCGAGCGCCTGAACCGGCTCCTCGTCGAGGACAACGTCGCGCTGTACCCGCTCGTCGACACCTCGCAGCTCGCCGCCCACCGGGCGATGATCCTCGAGGCGGTGGAGTTCCTCACCGAACCCGATCTGCGCCTCGAGTACGACCGCAGCATCGGGCTCCCGCCGAAAGGCTGGACGGTAGAGGACACCCCGGCGTCGACGGAAACGGCGCCTGGGAGCGATACGGCCGAAGCCCCGCCCTACGCGAAGCTCGAGATCGCCGAGCCGCCTGACGACGTGACTTCGACCGGCGAGGAGGTAACCGAGCAGACCGAGTCTGCGCCGACCCAGCTCGTCATGCAGGAGCTCGTCGCCCGCGCCGAGGCCGTTCATTCGACCCTGCCCAACCTCACCGTGTCATGGCTTCCGCACGTCCCCGAGCCGTTGCCGGCGACGCTCGCCGCCACGATGATCCACGCCGCCGCGTCGACGCCGGTGCCGGTGTCCGACACGTCGAAGGAGTCCAGCAGCACGCGCACAGGGGAGCCGGCGACGCCTGCTCCCGCCGCGCGCGCGCCCGACATCCCGGCCACGCCTGTTGCTTCACCGGAAGCAGCGCCCGCGTCCGAGGTCCCTCCACCGAGCGCTCCCGCCACCACCGAACAGGCGCCCATCCAGGAGCTCGCCACGCCGCATGCGCCTGCCCCTTCGCC
>JBAWAM010000757.1:0-4762 GCA_049589315.1 Myxococcaceae bacterium | reverse complement strand
CATCTGGAACGCCACGTACAGCAACAGGACGACGAACATCAGCCGCAACGAGCTGTTGCGCACCTTGCGCAGGTGCCGCGCGCCGATGATCGAGCCGATCACCACGCCCGCACACACGGGGCCGGCGATGAAGGGGTCGATGTCGCCTCGCGCGAAGTACACCCCGGCGCTCGCTGCGGCGGTCACGCCGATCATGAAGTTGCTCGTTGCGGTCGACACCTTCAGCGGCACCCGCATCGCCAGATCCATCGCGGGCACCTTCAACGCCCCGGAGCCGATCCCGAGCAGCCCGCTCACGGTCCCGGCGATGTACATCAGCCCAAGCCCATGCCAGGGGCGCTTCACCTGGTACTCGACCCGCTCTCCGGCCTCGTCGGTGTAGCTCCCGTGCAGGCGCAGGCGATCGGCCCACGCATCGGACGGGAGCGCCGGGCCTGTGCCGTGGCGCAGCCGCTGGATCATCGCCAGCGCGGACCACGCCAGCACGCCGCCGAAGATGAAGTAGAGCCAGCGGCTCTGGAGATGGCCGGCGACGATCGCCCCGGTCAGCGCGCCGGCGGTCGTCGCTACCTCCAGGAACATCGCGAGCCGCAGGTTCGTCAGTCGGTCCCGCACGTATGCGGCCGCGGCGCCACTCGACGTCGCGATCACGGAGATGATCGACGCCCCGACGGCGTAGCGCATCTCCACGCCCATCCCGAGCGTCAGGAACGGCACCAGCAGGATGCCTCCTCCGATGCCCAACATGGAGCCGAGCACGCCTGCCCCCAGCGACGTGGAGAACACCACTGCGCTGAATTCGAGGGGGGTCATCGCGACGCGCCATGATGCTCGCCGCAGAACTTTGGGCAACCGGGCCTTCGAGGGACGCCGTCTGCCTGCACGGGCCCCGCGGAGCCGTCCTCGCGCCCGGAAGCCGGGTTCAGGGTAGATGTGCGCTGGACATGATGGCAGGCTGCCGGCCCGGAGCGCACTGTCGATGATCCCTGTCCTCTTCCAGTTCTCGTTCACCACGCCCTTTGCCCAGGGCGTTCTCTATCTCCTCGCTGTCGCGCTCATCATCTACGCCGCCTTCGCCGGCTGGCGCGGCGCCACGGGTCCGAAGAACGAGAGGTCGGGCGAGTTCGCGGCGCCCACCCAGAAGGACCGCACTCAACGGGCGGTCATCTTCGGAGTCATCGGCGCGGTCATCGCCCGCTTCGGCCTCTACTACGCGCTGCCCGCCGGCGCCTTCCTCGGCGCGAAGGGCGAAGGCATCCCCATCCACACCTACGGGGTCATGCTGGCCACGGGCTTCATCATGGCGGTCACCATCGCCGGCATCCTCGCCCAGCGCGAATGGCGCGGCGAGGAGGGTCTCCGCAAACGCGACCAGGTGATGGACCTCGCGTTCTACGTGCTGATCGGCGGCATCGTCGGCTCCCGCGTCCTCTTCATCCTGGTGAACTGGAAGAGCTACGCGGCCAATCCGTCCGAAATGTTCTCGCTGGGCGGCGGGCTGGTGTTCCAGGGCGGCCTCATCGGCGCCACGATCGCGGCCTGGCTCTTCACCCGCGCCCACAAGATCGACTTCCTCCGCCTCGCCGACGTGGTGCTGCCCACGGTCGCCCTCGGCTCGGCCTTCGGCCGTCTCGGGTGCTTCGCCGCGGGCTGCTGCTGGGGTGAGCCCACGGGGGAGGGCTCCGCCATCGGTGTGCACTTCCCGGGCGGGACCATCGCGAAGAACCTGTTCGGCCAGCTCTCCAACACCTCGAGCCTCGCGTACTCCTCGATGAAGGACGGTTCGGGCGCCGGCACCGGCCACCGCTGGGTCGTGCCTTCCACGGGCGAGGTCTTCGACGCCCCGATCGATGGCGCCGTGCGTATCTCCGACTGGGTGGCCCAGCACGGCCACACCCTCGCCATCTATCCCACCCAGCTCTTCGACTCGCTGGGGAACGTCGCCTTCTTCCTGGTGCTCCTGCTGGCGCGCCGCTTCAAGCGCTTCCACGGGCAGGTCCTGGCGTTCTACCTGATGGGCTATGCCATCCTCCGCACCTCGGTGGAGCTGTTCCGCGGCGACTCGGAGCGCGGGACGATCCATGGCCTGGTCCCGGCGATCCCGCTGGACGCCTGGTACAACATCTCCACCGGCCAGTTCATCTCGCTGTGCATGTTCACCCTGGGTGCGGCCTTCCTGGTGCACAAGGGGCGGCAGGTGCTCGGGCAGGACCGGGTCGCGGCCCCGACGGCGGCGTAGTACCGTGAGGCCGCATGTCCGAGCCTCTGGATCCTGCCGGCCGGAAGATGGTCGGAAATGCCGACGTCTTGAAGGAGTGCGACGCGCTCGAAGGCGAGATTGCATCGCTCAAGGCGAGCTATGACCAGTACTTCCTCGGGCTGGATCGGCGCCCGCCCACCGACAAGTACAGCGAGCTGAAGAGGCGGGTCGCGCAGCTCAAGGGCTACTACATCCGCTCCACCGCCCTGAAATTCCGCGCGCAGAGCCTGGCCCAGAAGTTCGCCACCTGGGAACGGCTGTGGCTCCGCACGCTCCAGGAGATCGAGAACGGGACCTACCGTCGTCACCTCGCGAAGGCGCGCCGTCGCAGCGAGGCTGCCGGGGGCGAAGCGGGGAAGCCGGCCGCCGCTGAGCGGAAGCAGACGGATGACTTCAGCATCGACGAGGTCTCCCCCGAGGAGGCCGAGGAGCTGCTCTCCGGCGCCGCGTTCGCGAAGCCGCCTGCGCCGCCCACGATGACCCCGGTCGTCCCGCCTGTCGCTCCACCGACGAAAGCTGCGCAGAGGATCGCCCCGGCCGCTCCGCCTCGCCCCGCGGGTTCACAGGGCGGCGCTGCACCGCTCTCGGACGAGAAGCTCCGCGCCGTCTACGACGCCTTCGTGAAGGCGAAGAAGCGGTGCAATGAGGACGTCTCGAAGCTCTCCTACGATCAGGTCGCGCAGAGCCTCCGCAAGCAGGTCCCCGACCTGATGACGAAGCACAACGCGAAGGCGGTCGAGTTCAAGGTCGTCATCAAGGACGGCAAGGCGATGCTGCGCGCGGTTCCGAAGGAAGGATGACTGCGCACCTTGTGCGCGTCTGTTCCGAACATCGTCAGACCGCATCCTGACGGCGTTTTTTTTCATTCGCGCGGTCCTGTTGCCGGCCCTCTTTCCGCTCCCTAGTTTGCCCGCATCCACCCGTTGGACAGGGCCGAAACGAGGGAGCGAGGTGGCGTGTGCCGGGGATGAGAACAGTGTGGGTGCTGGCCCTCAGCCTCGTTCCGCTGGGCGCCGGTTGCTTCGAGCCGCCGAAGGAGGCGGAGGCGCGCCTGGAGGCACTCAAGCAGCAGGGCCGGGACCTGGACGCCGCGATGGACGACATCGAGGAGCGCCTGCTGGGAAGTCGCGCGACGGTGAGCCTTTGGAAGGAGATGGCCTGGCGACACCAGAAGGTCAGCGCGATCGCCTGCGAGAACGTCGCGGGGCACGCCGAGCAGATAGAGAAGTACTTCGCGGAGCAGGAGGAGAAGGGCCGCAAGGTCCGTCGACAGCGGCGGAGGTATCAGGCGAACGCGCCGGTGTCCTCGACTGCCACCTCGCAGGGCCGCAAGGCGCGCAGCAACGAGCGACCCGGGCAGGTTCAGACGGACCCTCTGCAATGGTAGAACCGGGGGCGTGAGAGCTTCGCCCCGACCTGCACGCTTCGTCCTCGCTCCGGTTCTCCTGTGGGCGCTCGCCTTCACCGGATGCCGGGAGGACGCGACCGAGCGGATCCGCCGCGCCCGGAGCGCGGTGTTCGACAAGCAGCCGGACCGCGCGCTCAATGAGTATCGCCTGGCGTTGGACATCGTCGAGCGCGACGACTCCCCGGAGGCACGGGTGCTCCAGGCGCGCGCCCTCAAGGGGGCGGCGGACGTGTATTACTTGGAGCTGCGGGACTTCCGCCGCGCGGCGGAGGTCTACCAGGAGCTGCTCCGCACCTGCCCGGAGGCCCCTGAATCGCTGCAGGCGCGCATCCAGCTCGCGGACATCCTCCACGCCCACTTCCACGATCTGCGCGGGGCGATCACCGCGCTCACCGGGGCGATCGATCGCAACGCGCCCGAGAGCGCGGAGCTGACGTATCGGGTGGCCAAGCTGTACTTCGAGCTCGGCGACTACCAGCAGGCGTCTCTCGAGTCGCGGCGGGTGCAGGAGCGCTTCGAGACCTCGCCGTTCGTCGACGACGCGGCGCTGCTGGAGGCGCAGTCGGTGGGATTGATGGAGGGCCGCGCTGCCGAGGCGATGAAGCTGCTGCAGGCGCTGGTCGACTCGCACCGGGATTCGGAGCTGGCGCCACACGCGCTGTACGAGCTGGGGAAGCTCAAGGCGGAGCAGGGCGAACGGGAGGCGGCGATCGAGCTGTGGGTCCGCGCGCTCGAACGTCATCCGGATCCTCAGGTCATCCAGAACAGCATCAGCCGCGTGCGACGGCAGATCGCCGAACGGAACCCGGTGGGCGTAGGCAATCGACAGCTGGCGCTCCAGAAGGGACCGCTCCCGCCCGTCAAGGTCGTGAAGCACCGGACGTCGCTCGAAGCCGCGGGAGGCACCGCCGAGGAGGCCTCGCGCGAGACGGGGGCCTGAGGCCTCGCGTCGGCGCCATGTCTCCAGGATAGTCATCGAGGAACTGCTGGCCCTGAATCCCTGCTTGATGGAGCATCCGCGCGATGAACCACACCCACAGTGAGAACCTGTTCGCTCGCGCTCGGGAGTTGATGCCGGGCGGTGTCAACTCGCC
>JBAWAM010000756.1:0-15781 GCA_049589315.1 Myxococcaceae bacterium | reverse complement strand
TCAGCGCGAGAACAGTTCGCGGCTGATGATCAGGCGCTGGATCTGCGAGGTGCCCTCGTAGATCTGCATCACCTTCGCATCACGCATCAGCTTCTCCACCGGGTACTCCCGGTTGAAGCCATTGCCGCCAAAGACCTGGACGGCGTCGGTGGCGATGCGCATGGCCCAGTCCGCACCGCACTTCTTGGCCATGGCGGCGTAGAGGGTGTTGCGGCGCCCTGCGTCGATCTCACACGCGGCCTTCCACACCAACAGCCGTGCGGCCTCCACCTCGGCGGCCATGTCCGCGATCATGAAGCTGACGCCCTGATGCTCGGCGATCGGCTTGCCGAACGTCTTTCGCTCCAAAGCGTAGGAGATGGCGTGCTCCATCGCGGCGCGCGCCAATCCCACCGCGGCGGCGGCCACCAGCGGGCGGGTGTGATCGAAAGCCTTCATCGCGATGATGAAACCCTGGCCCTCGTTGCCCAGGCGGTCCTCCACCGGCACCTCCACGTCCTCGAAGGTGATGCCGCGGGTGTCGCTGGCCCGCTGGCCCATGTTGTTCTCCTTCTTGCCGATGCTGACGCCCGGGGACTTCGCGTCCACCAGGAAGCCCGTCATCCCCTTGTGGCCGGCCTCGGCATCCGTCTTGGCCAGGACGAAGAACCACGAAGAGTGGCCGGCACCCGTGATCCACATCTTCTGGCCGTTGAGGACGTACTTGTCCCCCTTGCGCACCGCCCGCGTCTTGATGCCCGCGACGTCCGAACCGGCGCCGGGCTCGGTGACGCCGTAGCTGCACATCCGCGGCTCCTCGCTGAAGGGCGTCAGCCACCTGCGCTTCTGCTCCTCGGTGCCGGCCACAATCACGGGCACCTGGGCCAGCGTGTTGGCGGTCATCGCGGTCGATATGCCGGTGCAGCCCCAACCCAGCTCCTCCTCCAGGATGCACCCGTCCAGCGTGCTCAACCCAAGACCGTTGAAAGCTTCGGGGATGTGTACATTCAGCAGGCCCAACTCCCACGCCTTGTGGAGGACGGGCTTGGGCCATTCCCCCGTCTCGTCGTAGTGGGCAGCCACCTCGCGGATGACGTCGCGCGCGAAGTCGTGCGACAGCCGCTGCAGATCTTGCTGCTGCTCGGAAAGTTCAAAAGAAACCATTTCACGTCTCCTTGGATCACGGAATTTCCACCGTGATTACAGGTTGCCACCCCTCCCGCAATAAATCGGGCGTGGCGACGAGTGCATCAGTTCCGCGAGTCGAATTCCACATGCGTGTTCTTGTGGGATTAAGAACATCGCGAGTATGAGGCCGCACTCCTATGAACACTCTGATTACCGAAATGGAGTTCGTGGCCCGCAGTTATGAGGTCGACGCCACCCTGGAACTCAAACCAGCGACCTACATGAACTGGCTCCAGGAGATCGCCTGGGAGGCGGCGAGGGACGCGGGCTGCCCACCCTCGTGGTTTCTCGAGAACCACCTGGGCTGCGTGTACGGAGCGTCCCGCTTCGACAAGGAGAAGCCCATCCGCTACGGGGATCGCATCATCGCGCGGACGTGGTTCTCCCGAATGGAAGGAAGCCGGGGGCTGCGCGAATTCGACCTGCGTCGTGCCGACAACGACAAGGTCGTGCTTCGCGGGCAGGGAGAGATGGTGCTGATTGATCTGCGCACCCTCAAACCCACCGACTGGGGCGAGCTCATCCACAAGGTCAAACCCAACGGCGAGTCCTTCTACAACCAGTACCAGCCCGCGGCGGTAGCACAGGCGCAGGCGCCGGTGACGTTCGAGCTGCGGCGCCCCGTGCAGGCCGAGGAGCTGGACATGGCCCGGCATGTCAACAATTCGGTGTATCTGCGGTGGATGGCGGACGCGCTGCAGTCGTTCCTCCGTCCGCGACTGGGAGACGTCGCCGAGCGTGCGAGCCCCAGCGCCGTGAACATCCGGTTCGGCGCGCCCCTGGTGCAGGGCCAGAACGTGCGCGTCTCCGGAAAGCTCGAGGGCATCGGAGAGGGCCTCAGTCGCTGGAGCTTCGAAGTGGGCCCCGAGTCCGGCACCCGCCGCCCCACGGTGGGTGAGCTGAACGTCCGCTGGTCCCCGGAATGGACCGCTGCGCTCCACACCCCCATCCCGGAGTAGCTGACATGCCGCAAGCCAGTCGAGCCCCGAGCCCCGTCCCCGACCGACCCACTCTGCTCAACCCGGGCAGGGTGGACTGGGAGGGCTTTGCCAACGAAATCCACAGACTCGGACAGGAGATGCGCGCGGACGTCGGTGCGGCGGACTTCCAGCACCTGCTGCGCGTGGAACGGATGGGCCGTCTGTGCACGCTGTTCGGCTATCTGACCGCGTGGTTGGCGCCCAACCCGTTGAGCGCATTCCTCATCGCGCAGGGTCGAAACGCGCGGCTGCTGATCGGCCATCACATCGGCCACCGCGCCTACGATCGGATTCCCGGCATCCCCGCGCGCTACACGACGAAGGTCTTCGCCCGGGGCTGGCGCCGATTCGTGGACTGGTTCGAGTGGTGGGACAACGACGCGTGGCTGTACCTGCACAACAGCCTGCACCACCCCAACACGGGCGACTCCACGGACGCGGACCTGGTGGATCCGAACAACTTCCGCGGCTACTCCCTGCCCGTGCGCTACGCGATCATGGCCTTCTTCATGATGACGTGGAAGGGCTTCTATTACGCGCCCTACATGCAGCGGGAGCTGCTCAACCTGCGGGCGGGACTCACCCGCCGCGGGCCCTACCGCTTCAAGCCTGCCGACTTCTACGATCTCCGCGACCCGATGGTGCGCTCCCTGTGGGTACGCAACTTCCTGCCATTCGTGCTCTTCCACTTCGTGTTGGTGCCGCTGCTCTTCCTCCCGCTGGGGGTCTGGGCCGTGTTCAGCGTGGCAGCCAACGCGGTGCTGGGGGAGATCATCGCCAACGTGCAGGGGTTCATCACCATCCGCTCCAGCCACAGCGCGGACGACATTCCCATGTTCATCACGCCGCCGGTCAACCGCACCGACTACTACCTGCGGCAGGTGCTGGGGACGGTGAACTACGAGGGCGGCTCCGACTTCACGGACATGATGTACACGTGGACGAACTACCAGGTGGAGCACCACTTCTGGGTGGATCTGCCGATGGGTCGCTACCAGCAGGCGCGTGCGCGGGTGAAGGAGATCTGCGCCCGCTACGGCGTGCCGTACGCGCAGGAGAACATCTGGCGCCGGCTCTGGAAGACGACGGACCTCTACGTGGGCCGAACGGATCAGCAGCACGTCGACTCGCGTGACCTGCTGGGAAGGGTGGCAGCATGAGGGTCTCTCCATTGACGACCGCGCCCGCGGTGCCCCCGAACGTGTTCCCGGTGTACCGGGGCCCCGGGCTCCTGCGTAACCTGCGGCAGCTCAAGTCCGACCCGCTGCAGCTCATGCGCGATGCGCAGCAGGCGATGGGCCCGTTCGTGCGCTGTCCCATCATCGGCTCGTACTCGCTGCACGTGGTCACCGAGCCGGAGGCGCTCGAGCACTTCCTCGTCACCCGGCGCGCCAACTACACCAAGGGAGACACCTGGGCGTGGCTGCGGCGCACCTTCGGCAATGGCATCGTCACCTCGGACGGCGCCTTCCATCAGCAGCAGCGCGCGCGCATCCAGCCCGGCTTCCATCGCAAGACGCTGCCCCGCTACTCGGAGCTGGTGGTGGAGTACGCCCGCCGCCAGGCCGAGCGCTGGGAGCAGCTCTCCGGCTCCGTGGTGGAGATGCAGGAGGACATGTACGCGCTGGCTCTGAAGGTGATGGGCCGGCTGCTGTTCAGCGTGGACTTCGACGTGGAGGCCCAGGATGCCCAGCGCGCCCTCGTCCACGCAGCCGACGCGCTCGGGCAGCTGACGCGCAGCCTCATGCAGTTCTTGCCGGAGTCCATCCCCACGCCGGTGGGCCGTCGTTTCCAGAAGGCGCAGGATGCGCTGGACCGCGCCATCTACGGGCTCATCGACGCGCGGGTGGCCACGGGAGGCGGTGGGGACGATCTGCTCGGGCTGCTGCTGGACTCGGGGATGTCGCGGCTCGAGACCCGGGACGAGGCGGTGACGCTGTTGTCCTCGGGGTACGAGACGACAGGCGGCATGCTGGCATGGACGTGGTACCTGCTGGCGCAGAACCCCGACGTCGAAGCGCGCCTGCACGCCGAGGTGGACGAGGTGTTGCAGGGCCGGCTCCCCACCTGGGACGACTTTCCCAGGCTCGAGTACACGGGGCGCGTCCTGATGGAGGCGCTGCGGTTGTACCCGCCCGCGTGGTTCATCGCGCGGCAGGCGATCGAGGCGGACGTCATCATGGGCTACCCGATCCCCGCGAAGGGCTGGGTGGCGACGGCCCTCTACAGCATCCACCGCGATCCCCGGTTCTGGAAGGATCCGCACCGCTTCGATCCCGACCGCTTCCTGCCGGGCGAGAGCGCCTCGCGGCCGAAGTACGCCTACCTTCCGTTCGGCACGGGAGATCGCGCCTGCATCGGCAAACCGCTGGCGGACCTGGAGGGCCGGCTGACGCTGGGAGTGCTGGCGCAGCGCTTCCGACCGCGGCTGCCCCGGCCGGTGCCCGATGTGTTGCACCCGCTGTCCGTGCCGCTGCAGGTGAGCGGCGGCATCCCCATGGAGATCGTGCCTCGCCAGGCGCGCCAGTAGACCAATTCGCCTCATACACGGGAGTCACAGGATGGGAAGGCTTGAAGGCAAGGCAGCGGTCGTCACCGGCGCGGCGGCGGGCAACGGGCGCAGCATCGCCGTGCGCTTTGCGCAGGAAGGGGCGGACCTCGCCCTGATGGATCTGGACGAGCTGGGCCTGGCGGAGACGGCACGGCAGGTGCGCCAGCTGGGGCGGCAGGTGCTGACGCGGCGCGGCGACGTCCGCCTCAAGGCGGAGGTGGAGGAACTGCTGGCCGCGGCCCAGGCCGAGCTGGGGCGGGTGGACGTGGTGGTCGCCAACGCCGGCGTGGTGGAGCCGGATACGGATTGCCTCGGCTTCTCCGAGGAGCTGTGGGACCGGACGATCGACACCAACCTCAAGGGCACGTTCTTCACGCTGCAGGCGGGGGCGAACGCGCTGGTGAAGCAAGGCCGCGGCGGGCGGCTCATCGCGCTCTCGAGCGTGATGGCCGACTGGGGCAGCGCGACGACGCCGGCCTATTGCGCCAGCAAGGCGGGCATCGTGCAGCTGGTGAAGTCTTTCGCCATGCGGTGCGGCATGCACGGAATCTCCTGCAACGCGATCGCCCCCGGGCTCATCGAGACGCAGATGACGGCCGTCATCCACAAGATCCCGGGCTTCGCGGAGGCGCTGGCGGACCGTACGCCGATGGGGCGCATCGGCCAGCCCGACGACGTGGCGGCGGTCGCGACCTTCCTGGCCAGCGACGAGGCCTCGTTCGTCTCCGGGGCGGTGCTGTGTTCCGACGGCGCGATGACGGTGGGCAACTACAGCACGCGCATGCTGCAGGCGCGGATGGCGCCTCCGGCTGCGGCCTCGGGCAGCTAGGTAACGCGCCGAGACTCTGCGACACGACCTCCTCGATCTTTGTCCTACGGCTCGAGCCGAGCCTGCACCGACAGCTGAATGTTGTTCTTCAGCGCGGCGGAGATCGGGCAGCCGGCCTTCGCGTCCTCGGCGGCCTTCTTGAACGCGGCTTCGTCCATGCCGGGGACGCGGCCTTTGACTTCGAGGGCGCTGGACTTCACCTCGAATCCTCCGCCGGATTTGGGGCCGAAGGTGACGACGCAGGTGGCCTCGAGCCGGGCGGGGGGCTTTCCGGCCTGCGCGAGCCCGTTGCTCAGTGCCATGCAGAAACAACTCGCGTGGGCCGCGGCGAGGAGCTCCTCCGGAGTGGTCGCGCCGCCACCGGCGCCGGTCTCCGCGCGGGCCTTCCAGCTCAGCTTCGCATCCGTGAACACCCCGCTCCCTGCGGTGGCCGTTCCCTTCCCGCCAAACAGGTCGCCTTCCCACGTCGCGCTGGCTCGGCTCTGCATGGTTCGCCTCCTCGAAAAGTGTGGCGTCCCGCATAGCCGACCGGGTGGAGCTGCGATCCGCGGTAAACGGCCACTGTCCGGAATGAGGCGGCAATGACCATTGGAAGGTGGTGATTTCGTGAAGCCGCGGACGGGGTTGCCTGAGTCCCTTCAGCCGCTGCGGCCGTAGAACCAGGCCGTGGCCGCCAGACGCGGGGCGAACGCGGGCAGCACTTCATGCTCAATGCGCTCGGAGAGAAACACCACCAGCGTGTCCAGCCGGGGTTCCACGTCGCGCGGGCCCCCGTCCAGGTACAGGCGCAGGTGGCCCCCGTGAGCCGGTTGCCAGTCCTCGTTCAGATAGACGATGGCCGTGAGCCGGCGGTTCTCTCCCGCGCTCATGGGAAACGCGTCGCGATGGCGCACATACCGCGCCCCGTTGCCCGGGAAATGTGCCAGCTGCACGTCGAACCGGCCCAGACCCAGGTAGGCAGTGGCATTGAGCGCGCTGCCCAGGTCGCCGAAGGCTTCGCGCAACTGGACGAGCGCGGCCCCCGGCGTCCCCTCCGTGAGCCAGGCAATGAAGTCTCCGCGCATTTCGGAGTCATGACGCAAGGAGGTCCCGCGGCTCAGGCCCGCCGGAAGCAACAGGTCCGCGGAGACGAGTGCTCGCAGCTCAGCGCAGGCGGCTCGGGCGAGTTCGAGGCCCACGAAATGCGAACGGAGGAAGTAGCCCTCCTCGCCGAGCTGCTGAACCTCTACATCGGTAGGCAAGAACGGACGCACATCCCTTTGTAGCAGTCGCGGCGTGTCCTGGGCACGCTCCTCCTCCGTCTCGCCCGACGCAGTCACGCCCCCGAGGCGATCCAACGCTCGATGAGCGATGCGAGCACCTGCGCGGCCTTCGCAGCCCCAACGCTCCCGCGCGCCATCGCCGCCACCAGCGCCTCTGCGGCGCCGACGATGGCGACGCAGCGCAGGCGCAGCTCCCTCTTCGGCAGCGCCGTGTACGGCGCGAGGGCATCCCGGTAGATGTCCACGTAGCGGTCGAGGAGCGCCTGCTGCACGGCGTCCATCTCCTCGTTCCCCTTGAGTGCCGCAGTCATCGCCTGCCACTCGGAGCCGACCACCTGGTAGCAGTGGATGTAGGCGTCTGCGAGCGTGCGCGCGATGTCGCTCAGCTGCGGGCGCGCTTTCTCCAGGGCGTCGAAAAGTACCTTCACCTGACGGTCGTCAATCTGTTGGGCGAGCGCGACCAGCAGGCCCGACCTCGTCTCGAAGTGCTCGTACGTGATGGGCTTGCTGACGCCGGCGCGCTGCGCGAGGTAACCCAGCGTGAGCGCCTGCGTCCCCTCCTCCCGCACGATGCGACGTGCGGTCTCCAGCAGTTGCTCCCGACGTTCCGCCCTCGACAGGCGTCTCGGGGGAACTTCCCCTGCGATTCCACGGGTTCTGCGTGTCGCTGCATTTCGTCTTGCGGCTGCCACACCCCGACACTACATCTCGCGAGCGCAACCTACCAAAGGTAACTTGCGCACCTCCTGCCCCTCAGCGCTTCGCCACGAGAGTCGACCATGTCCAGTGAATCCATGAACCCCGTCCTGCTGATTGGCGGCTCTGGCGTCGTCGGTTCGCGCGCCGCCGGGACGCTGCGCCACCTCCAGCCCCACCTGCCCATCGCCATCGCGGGGCGCGACTCGAAGAAGGCTGCAGCCGCCGCTGCCGGAGTCGGTGGACCCACCACCACCGTCGCAGTCGACCTCGGGCGAGCGGACCTCGGCCTCCCGGCGGGCGCGGCGTTCAGCGCGGTCGTGGTGCTGCTCAAGGACCACCTGCTCAACTCGATGAAGTACGCCCAGGCGCAGGGACTTCCCTACGTCGCCTTCTCGGACTTCGTCACCGAGATCGGCCCGGTGGTCGCGCGCTACATCCACCGACCCGCGAGCGCGCCCATCCTCATGCTGGGGCATCTCATCGGCGGCGTCGCCACTCTCGCCACGCTCCACTTCAGCAAGGCGTTCCGCCGCGTGGATTCAATCGCGCTGGGCACCGTGGTCAGCGCGTCCGATACCGGCGGCCCTGCGGCACAGGCAGACTTCGAGCGGGTGGCACAGGCCGGGCAGCGCCCCCTCATCCTCGAGGACGGATTCTGGACGTGGGCCGGCGGCGCGAACGCGACGCGACGTTTCCGCGATTCTCACGGCGTGGAGCGCGAGGGGCAGGCCATCGGGCTCCTCGACGTCCCCAGCCTCGCGGCGGCGACCGATGCCAGGAGCATCCGCGTGGACCTCGCCGTCAGCGAGAGCACCCGCCCTGCCACCGAGGTCGTCATCGAGATTGCGGGTGAGCTCCACGACGGGACCTCGGCGAAGACGCGGCACGCGCTCATCGACGCCGACGTCCACGCCCGTCTCTCCGCACACGGAGCCGCACTCGCCACGGAACGTCTGCTCGGCCTCGCCGGGGGACCGCCCGTCGCACCCGGTCTCCATCATCCGGAGGGCCTGCTCGACCCGGGGTACGTCCTCGCACGGCTGGAGGAGCAGGGCGTCCGCATCGTGAAGCACCACCAGGGGAGCAAGAGATGAAGATTGGTATCATCGGCGCAGGCGCAATCGGCGGGACTCTCACGCGCCGGCTGCGGAGGTTGGGCCACGAAGTCTCGGTCGCCAACTCGCGGGGGCCAGCGACGCTCGCCGAGCTTGCCGCGGAGACCGGTGCCACGGCCGTCGCGGTCAGGGAGGCGGCGCAAGCTGGCGACGTGGTCATCGTCACCATCCCCGAAGGCCAGATTCCCCACCTGCCGAAGGGCCTCTTCGACGGCGTGCCTGGCTCGGTGGTCGTGGTGGACACCGGCAACTACTACCCCCGTGAGCGCGACGGGCGCCTCGATGCGCTCGAGGAGAGCCCGAGCGAGAGCCAGTGGGTCGCGAAGGTGCTCGGAAGGCCTGCGGGCACATCCGGCCGTCTGGCACTCCCGGTCGCTGGCGACGACGCGGTGGCGAAGCAAACCGTGATGCGCCTCGTGGAGGAGCTCGGCTTCGACGCGGTCGACGCGGGCAGCCTGGCCGACTCGTGGCGGCAACAGCCGGGGACTCCGGTCTACGCCGGGAGACGGGACGCAGCCGGCGTGCGGAAGGCGCTGGCCGAGGCGAGCCCCGACCGCCAGCCTGCGTTCCGCGGGACCGCCAACAGCCCCGGCACCTGGGCCACGCCGGCGTAGCCAGGGAGAGGTGCCGGACTTTACGCCGGCAGCCAGGATTTCAACGGCGTGTCCCCTCTCCCGGATGGCGGTTCCGAACGAGACCGACCGTCCCCAATCTGACGGCATGGACCTGCAGGGCAAGAGCATCATCGTCACGGGCGCGGCGCGCGGGATGGGCGCGGCCACCGTCCGCACGTACGTCAGGGCCGGGGCGACCGTCACGGCGATGGACCTCACCGACGAGCTCGGGCAGCAAGTCGTCGCGGCGGCCAACGCGGAGGGCCCCGGTCGCGCCACCTACCGACACATCGACGTCGCGAACCGCGGGAGCGTCGACTCGACCTTCGCGGCCGCCGTCGCGGAGCTGGGCGGTCTCGACGTGCTGGCCCACCCGGCGGCAATCCAGCGCGGTGGCACCGCCGCGGATGTCACCAGCGAGGACTGGGATCTGATGTTCGCCGTCAATGTGCGGGGCACCCTGCTGACGAACCAGGCGGCGTTCAAGGCGATGCGAGCCGGCGGCAAGGGGGGATCGATCATCAACTTCGGATCCATCTCGGGGCTTCGGCCCGAACCCGTCGCCCCGGCCTATTCGGCATCGAAGGGGGCCGTCCACTCCTGGACCCGCACCGCGGCCGCCGCGTGGGGCCCCGACCAGGTCCGCGTCAACGCGATCCTCCCGGCCATCGCGACGCCCATGTACGAGGATGCCATTTCGCGCATGACGCCTGAACAGGCCTTGGCGCATCGCTGGCAGAACGAGGAGTCCATCGCGATGGGCAAGAAGTACGGCGACCCCGACCGCGACCTCGGTCCGGTCATGGTCTTCTTCGCTTCCGATGGTTCCCGCTTCATCACGGGCCAGCTCATCCCGGTCGACGGTGGACAGGCGTCTGTCCGCTGAGACCTGGTGAGGGCCCTCTGGTGCCCGGCTTCTCCAGGAGATCGTGCTGACGGGTGGTGTCAGTCATCGCCGCCTTCATCGTCGGCCGCATCGAGCACGGCCATGCAGTCGTCGAGCAGCGCATGTAGCGCCGTCACCCGCTCGCTGCCCAGCCGGGCGTTGAGCGCCAGCTGCGCCTTCTTCCAGGCCCGCTGGCCTTCGGCACGCTTGGCACGCCCGGCGTCGGTGGCCTGCACCAGCCGGCTGCGCGCGTCCTGCCCCGGGCCGAGCTCGATCCAGCCCTGGGCGATCAGCGGCTGCAGGTTGCGCGTGACGGTGGATGCCGCGATGCGCATCGCCGCGCCCAACTCCGACGGCCGCAGAGGCCCGAACTTGATCACCGCCGACAGCAGCGAGTACTGCATCTTCTGCAGCCCGGTGGGCGCCACATGGGCCTCGTAGTGGTGCGCCACCAGACGGCTGAACTGGTGCAGCTTGAGATTCGTGCAGCCGCGAGGCCCTCCGCCCTCGGCCGAGGCCGCAGGACCAACGGAAGTACGACGACCGGCGACATCGATTCGCTCGCGCATTCCACAATTGTAGCTACAATGTTTGTATATACAACCTATGGAGCCGCCCATGGATCGAGCCACCGCCGAACACACCTTGTCCGCCTGGCAGGCGCGCGAAGCACAGCTGCACGCCCTGCAGCTCAAGCCGGGCCTGGGCCGCCCGGAGCAATTTGCCGGCAAGACCGGGCTGGACATCTTCCACGCCATGTTCGCCGGAGAGATCCCCGTGCCGCCCATCTCCGAGACGCTGAACTTCCGCCTCGTCGAGGCCGCCCCGGGCCGCGCCGAGTTCCAGGGCCGGCCGCTGTTCGCCCACTACAACCCCCTGGGCAGTGTGCACGGCGGCTGGATCGCCACCCTGCTCGACTCGGCGGTGGGCTGCGCGGTGCACACGCTGCTGCCGGCCGGCAAGACCTACACCACGGTCGAGCTGAAGGTGAACTACGTGAAAGCGCTGACTGACCGCGTGCCGCTGGTGCGCGCCATCGGCGAGGTGATCCACAGCGGCGGCCGGATCGGCACCTCGCAAGGCCGCCTGGTGGGGCCGGACGGCACGCTGTACGCTCACGCCACCACCACCTGCCTGATCATGGACGTGCGATGAGGCATCGAAATCCGGGTGCGCGGTCGAACCTGGTCGCTCCGCGGGCTACGCATCGAAACGGACGCGCAACGTCTTCGGCACGACCGGGCACGCGTCGCGCGGCTTCGCAAACAGCCTTTGTCGGACCGCCGCGATCCCGTCGTAGATGCGATCCCGCAGCCCGCGGGGAATCGCGTTGCCCAGGATCGCGAGGAGCCGCCAGATTCCGCCCAGGCGTTTCATCAGATGCAGCACCGCGTCCGACCGCGTGAGAAGGGTTCCGTCGCTCGTTCGCACCACGAGCGAGTCCGGAAGCGACGCCCGCTGTTCTTCGCTGATCTGCGAATTGAACGACTCACCGTGGAGCGGCGCAAAGCGGAAGGCTTCACCGCGCGGGTCCTCCGAGAGCACCAGTCGTACGGCGCGGTGACAAAGGCCGCAGTTGCCGTCGTAGAAGAGGGTCTCCACCGTCCCGCGCCGCAACCCCGGTACCCACGCCGGGTCGAACGTGAAGAGGTGGATCATCACCATCCCGAGCGAAAGGTCCGCGAAGTCGATCAAGGCGATCAGCCCGAAGTGCATCGAAAGCAGGCATCCCCAGAGCAGCGGCCGGAGCCGGGCGATCAGCGCGAACGGCAGGAACAGAATCTCGAGTCCGAGCGCGCCCCAGGTGAGCAGGGTGTGAATGGGCTGTGGCAGCGAGAGCAGCAGCTCCCCTGCGGAACCGCCGCGCGCGAGCGGGCTCTCGAGCACCCAGGTGAAGGCGGTGCCATCAATCCAGCTCTGCGACACGAGCTTGGTGTAACCACTGTACGAGTAGCCCGCCGCGAGCACGAACCACGCGGCGAGGTGCAATGGCTGAGGAAAGCGCCAACCCCAGCTTCCATGGGGACGCTGCGGGAGGAATGCGTGCGCGAGCAACATCCACCCGACGTAGGGGAGGCCCGGATTGGAGATGAGTGGATTGCGAACGAAGAGCGAAGCCCAGATCCACCACAGGATGACGGCGACGCAGCGATCCCTCAGGCCTGCGGCGAAGCAGAGTGACAGCAGCGTCGCGACGATCAGCACCGCGATCACGAAGCCGGGAGCGTCGCTGATCCAGAAGACGCCGGGGAACAGGTTGAACAACGGACTGGCGCTCGAGGGAAGCACGCCCGCCGATGAAAAGACCTCGGCTGCGTAGGGCGCGAGCTGCGCGAAGTGGAACGCGAGATACGTCCCGAACACGAAACGCACGAGGCTGTACTGCCCGCCGGTCCAGCCGTTCTCGCTGCCGAGGATTTGTTTCAGAAACATGGCGCCTCAATCCTCAGTGGCAGATCCGCGGGAACGCTCGTGCCCGGACGAGGCTCGAAGCGCACGCGGAAGGGCGAGCTGCGATCCGGTGCGGCAACGCCCAGTTCGGAGACGAGCGGGGCGGTTCCGCAAAGCGCGTAGGACATCACCGGGTCCCGCAGCTCTGGCGGCATCACCGGTCCGTAGGCGAGCGCTGCGCCGTAGACGTTGCGGCGGTTGTAGGGGCCCTCGAGATGGGCGGTCAGCTTCGCATCGAGCGGGACCGACTGGAGCGCTCCACTCTCGTTCTCCCACTCGAGGAAGAATCGCGTCGAGTAGGTCTCGAACCCACGGACGGCGGAGAACACCCTCGGTGCCGGGGAAGCGCAGGTCGCGGCGGCCAGTCCCTTGAGCTGAAGCACGCCGAGCAGATCGCCCGCCATCTGCGCCACGCCCACCACGCTGAGCGCCAGGGCGGGAAGGAGCCCCTTCTTCATGTCCGTTCCTCCGCGAGCGGCTTCGTGATCACGTCGACGCCCGCGAGCAGCTCGAGGACTCGCTGTTCGTTGGCGGGGCCCAGGCCACAGGTCTTCCTCCACTCGGGAGGATTGCGGAGCGTGCCGAACAGCCAGTCGAACAGCGGCAGGTCACCGTAGTTGAACGCGTGCAGTCCCTCTTCGTGGTGCACGCAGTGACTCTCCGGCCGCTGGATGAGGTAACCCAGCCAATGCGGCGTCTTCACGTTCCAGTGGTAGAGCAGTTCCGCGAGTCCGCTGAGCAGGAACGCCCCCGCGCCCGCCTCCGGTGAGAGTCCCAGCGCCCCGTAGAGCACGGCGCTGGAGATGACGCCGTTCATCGCGATCTCTACCGGGTGCTTGTAGAAGCTCGTCACGATCTCGATGCGCTGAGGGCTGTGATGGAACTGGTGCACGAAATTCCAGAGGAAGTGCACCTCGTGCCGCCAGCGGTGCCACCAGTAATAGACGAACGAGTGGATGAAATAGCCAACGAGCGCGCCGGTGAAGGGCCCGAGCCCCGCCAGTGACCAGGCTTCGCGCGAGTGACTCTGGAAGTACGCGTCGGCCACCCGGCCGATCGTGAACATGCTCACGGCCTGAAAACCGTTGAAGAGAAGCGCCCGCGTGTACCAGTGGGCGACCTTCGGAAATGCGCGGCCGGGGCGGGTGGACTCGACAATCATCATGACCACGGCGGCCACGAGGACGATGGCGGCGATGTACATGCCTCAGCCCTCCCTTCGCCAGGTCTGCTCAGTTCGAATTGCCACGGCTGCGTCCTCTTCGAAGTTCCAGATGCGTGGAACACGGACGATCTATCGCGGCGGCCGATAAGGGCCAGGAACGAGTGGTTAGCCCATCGTTAAGCTGGCGTAAGTGATGCGGCGAGCCTGGAGGAGGCTCCTTCGAGATGTCCGGTGAGAGCGGGGTCGCGTCTCCACCGCGCGAGGGCGACACTCAGGGATCGGCTCTACGACCAGGTCGGCGCAGGTGATGAATCGGCAAGGTCTGTTCGTCGGGCACGGGTGCCACGATGCCGGTGAGAGCGTCAGCTGAAGACGCCGTACTCGATCCGGCCGAGCACCTCTTCCACCGCACCGGTGCCGACGTCCGTGTCCAGCATCGAGAGGGGCGTTACGCCGCCGAGGGACGTGTTCGGCGTGCGCAACCACCGGATCACGATCTTCTGGGATACAAGGACATGAAGCGCTCGCTGCGTCACCCGCGCAAGCCGGACCAGTCGCTCTGATTCAACGGGCAGGATTCGCTGCTCTCGCCGGCGCAGGTCGAGTGTGCCGGTTTCGAGGCCGAGGAACTGCGCACCCTCCTCTTCCGAGTCCATCCCGAGAACACGCGCGAGCGTCTCGAATGCACGAAACGGGAGGCCCTGCCGGATCAGCCCGATGAAGTCGGAGAGCGAACCCGGCTCCGTGCCCAGCACCGCGGGTCCTCCCAGCAGGCGCGAGATCTCCTTCACATGATTCATGGCGTCGCTCCCCCACGGCAAGTGTGGCCGGGCTGTTCGGCGCCGCGCCACGACCTGTGAAACACGATGTACGGGGGTGGTCAGGAACCGAACGTCAGCCTCGAGCTCAATGCCACGCGCTTCCTCCGTGCGGGGCTCACGGTGGGCTACCGCCTGGTCCTCCCCGCGCCGGCGGGCGTGCCCATCGAGCAGCAGAGGGGCGTCTCCGGGCCTGACGCTTCATTTCGGCGGGTTCTGAGAGCGCGTGTAAGAATCCGGCGGCTGCCCAGACAGACCGTACCGGATGCCCCAGGACCCGCACAGCGAACGCTTCGAGCAGCTCATCCGCGAGCATGGCGCGGGACTCGATCGGGTGCTGACCTCGTACGCGCGCAGCCGCGCGGAGGTCGACGATCTGCGCCAGGAGCTGGCGCTCGGCCTGTGGCGGGCCCTGCCCTCCTTCCGGGGAGAGTGCTCCGAGCGGACCTTCGTCTTCCGGATCGCCCACAACCTGGGACAGTCCCACTCCTTCAAGCAGCGGCGCCTCTCGACGGAGCCGCCCCCGGACCAGGTCGATCCCACCGATGCACCGGACGAACAGCTCGGCGCGCTTCAGCGCCGGACGCTGCTGCTGCGGGCGATCCGCGCCTTGCCGCTGTCCCATCGAGAAGTGCTGACCCTCGCACTCGAGGAGCTCTCGCATGCGGAGATCGGAGAGGTGCTGGGGATCACCGCCAACAACGTCGGCGTGCGGCTCAACCGTGCCCGCGCTGCGCTTCGGGAGAAGCTGGAGGAGACGCGCCCATGAGCGTGGATGATCGCGAGTGGAACGAGCTGATCTCCGATTGGAAGGCGGTGGATGCGCCGCCGCCCCGGATGCTGGAGCGCGCCCGTCGGGAGACCCGCCGGCAATGGAGGGGGCTCACCGTGGAGCTCATCGCCGGCGCCGCCGTGGCGGGGTTCTGGGTCCGGGTGCTCTGGCGCAACCCACCGCCCGTGGTCTGGTTCCTGGGACTCGTCAGCATCGCCTTCGTGCTCCTCTGGGAGGTGTCGCTGGTGCGGACCCTCCGAGGCACCTGGACGGGGCTGGGGCGGAGCACCCGCGACTTCCTCGCCCTGGCGCGTGCACGGCGGGAAGCGCAGCTGCAATGGCTGCGGTTCGTCCGGGCCTGCTTGATCGGCGCCGCCTTGTTTGGCGCGGTGTGGGGACCGTGGCAGTTCTTCACCTTCCAGCAGACCTATCGCTCCGAGCCCTGGCGCGCGGTGGTCGGCTTCGGGGGCTA
>JBAWAM010000755.1:0-8194 GCA_049589315.1 Myxococcaceae bacterium | reverse complement strand
GGCGGCGGCGCGACGGCCGCCGGTGGGGCCGGAGGAGTGGCCGGCGGAGGGGCTGGAGGCGGGGCCACCACGGGGAAGGGAGGCTGTGACGACGGCGCGGACGCCTGCTTCTCCCACTGGGTGCGTGCGAACCGGGAGATCCCGGCGTCGATCATCCGCTGGCGATCGGCGCGGGCCCCGTCGGAGTCCGGGAATCGCTCATTGAGCCAGGCGGCGACCTCGGCGTGGTCCGGAAGCGGCAACGACAGCTCGATCGCTTCGCGAAAGACCAGCGCCGACGGGTATCGGTCGGCGGCCTTCTTCGCGGTGGCGCGGGTGATGATCTCCCGGAAGGGCTCGGGGATCTCCGGGCGGTCGACGTCGATGGGCTTCGACAGCACCGCCTGCTCGAGCTCCGCTTCGTCCTCGAACGGGGCCTTCCCGGTGAGCGCCGCGTACAGGCTGAGCCCGAGCAGGTACACGTCCGTCTGGACGTTCATCGCCCCGCGTCCGCCCAGCACCTGCTCGGGCGCAACGAACAGGTTCCGGCCGCGGTTCTCCTTCGGCGCGAACGCCGCCGCGCCGTAGCCGGAGACCTTGCAGTGCCCGTTGAAGGAGAGGAGCAACGTCTGGGGTCGGAGATCTCCGTGGAGCAGCGGCGTCCCGTCGTCGTTTCCGGCCAGATGCGCGAAGTGCACGCCCTGTGCAGCGTCGGCGATGAATCGGCCGGCCAGCGCGGGAGGCAGTGGTCCGGTCACATCGAGGATGCGGCGAAGGGGCTCTCCGTCCGCAAACTCCACCACCCGGGCGAGCCCTTCCTCCATGCGGGCGAACCCGTAGACGCGGACGACGTGCGGGTGGTCGAGCAGCGCCGCGCGTTCTGTTTCGCGCTGGATGCGCTCGGACCTCTCCACGTCCCGGGCGAGCTCTTCGGGAACCCAGACGAGGACCACGGGCTCGGCCCGTGACTCGTCGAGGACGGCCAGTCCGAGATAAGTGCGCGAGCCGCTCGCGGAGGGGAGCGGACCGAGCGCCTGGAACCTGTAGGTGGGCATGTCCTCCAGAGTCTAGATGCCCGAGCCCTGGAAGGGGAGGGTGATGTGGTACCCAGCCCGCCCACGTTGGACGAGGAGCAGCACGCTTCCCCCTCCGCGAGCGTCTGCGACTGCCTCGCGGAAGGCCTCGACGCTCTTCATCGGGCGATTGTTGATTTTCAGGACCACGTCCCCACGCTCGAGGCCGATCCGCTCGGCTCGGGAGCCGCGGCGGACCTCCTGGATCTCCAGCCCGCCCCCGCCCCTGGTGGCGCGGACGCGGAGCCCGGCCCGATCCCAGAAGATCGTATCGGCGAGGTTCTTCGGGAACTCCACCGGGACCACCGTGACATCGACCCGCTTGCCGCCCCGATAGACGCTCATCCGGATGGGGGTCTTCGCCGGATAGCCGCGCATCCGGACGTCGAAGTCCTCGCGGTCGAGCACCCGGGAGCCACCCACTTCGGCCACGATGTCGCCCCGGCGGAGGCCTGCCTGCTCAGCGGGGCTGGAGGCGTCGGTCTCCACGACCAGCGCCCCGTAGGTGCGGTCCCAGCCGAGCCGGCCGGCGATCTCGGGATCGAGGTGTTCCACCTGCGCGCCGATCCACGAGGGCCGCACCTTCCCGAACTGGGTGAGCTCGTGGACGATGCGGCGCACCTTGTCCGCCGGGATGGCGAACCCGATCCCCTGGGCGCTGGCGAAGATGGCGGTGTTGATCCCGATGACGTCGCCGTCCACGTTGAGCAGCGGGCCACCCGAGTTGCCCGGGTTGATGGACGCGTCGGTCTGCACGAAGTCGTTGTAGACGCGGTCGTCGGCGCGGAATGACCGGCCCACGGCGGAGACCACGCCCACCGTCACGGTCGCGGGGAGCCCCATCGGGCTTCCGATGGCGATCACCTTCTCGCCGATCATCAGATCCGAGCTGTCACCGAGCTTCGCCGAAGGCAGCGGACCGGACGCGGACACCTTGAGCACCGCGAGATCGTTGTCGCCGTCGCTGCCGATGACCTCGGCGTCGAGCTCGCGGCCGTCGGACAGGCGCACGTGGATCGCCGAAGCGCCCCGGATGACGTGCTCGTTCGTCACGATGATCCCGGCCGGGTCGATGATGGCGCCGCTGCCGAGGCTGGTGGTCGTACGCTGCCGGCTGGAGGGGCCGTTGGGGAACCCGAAGAGCTCCGCGAAGGGATCTCGCCGGAAACGCTCGACCACCACCTGCTCGGTGGAGATGTGCACGACCGCAGGCGACACCCGTTCCACTGCTTCGACCACGGCGTCCCGCCTGCTCGCCCGGTCTGCCCAGGCGGGCCCGGACGCAACCAGCGCCGCGAGTACGACCGCCTGCACCGCTCGCAATCCCATGGATCCTCCCTCCCGCCCCCGAACAGGGGCTCGGCAGCTTTGTTCCCGACACTCGAACTGTTCAGTGTTCAAAGTCCAACCTCGGTCTGGGTGTACGCAAAATACTCCGACTGATTTCCGACGCCGGATGGGTCAAGAGTCCGCCCCATGCGTCATGAAGCGGCCTTGCTGGAGACCGGGCTCCCGGCGCTCGACGAGATCCTGGGCGGTGGCATCCCGGCACGTCACGTCCTGCTGATCGCAGGTCATCCCGGAAGCGGAAAGACGATTCTGGCGGGACAGATGGCGTTCGCACAGGCGAGCCGGGGGGCCCCGGTGCTCCTCGCCACGGCCGCGTGCGAACCGCATCACCGGCTTCTCGAGTCGATGCAGGGCTTCGGCTTCTTCCAACGGGAGCGGATCGGCCGGGACATCTTCCTTCTCAGCATCTACCCCTGGCTGCGGAAAGGCGCCCGGGAGACGCGGGAGATGCTCCTGAGCAGCGTGCGCGAACGGAAGGCGCGGATGCTGGTCATCGACGGGCTCCGCTCGCTGCGCGACGTCTGGCGCGACGAGCCGAGCATCCGCGAATTCCTCGCCGAGCTGGGCATTGGCCTGGCCAGCAACGACTGCACCGGCGTGTTCACGCTGGAGAGCTCGCCGGACCGGATCGTAGAAACCTCCGAGGCCGCCACGGCGGACAGCGTGATGACGCTGTGGTGGGAGCGCAACGGCGTGCAGCGCCAGCGCTCGTTGGAGGTCCTGAAGGTGCGCGGCCGTCAGCACGTCGGAGGTGAGCACGCCGCGGATCTGGCGCCCGAAGGTTTCCGGGTGTTCCGCCGGGTCGAGAGCCTTCCGGCTCCAGCCCTGCGCCCGCGCCCGGAGGAGCGGTCGCCGCTGGGAATCACGGGTCTGGACGAAGCGCTGGGCGGCGGGGTGGCACGGGGGTCGGTCACCCTGGTCAGCGGCGACGAGGGGACGGGGAAGTCGACCGTGGCGGCCGCGTTCGCGCGGGGCGCGGAGCGGTCGATCCTCGCCTGCCTCTCCGGAGCGGCGCCCACCGCCTTCGGCGCCAACGTGTGGACGCCGCCTCCGGGAGAGCGGAGCGCCGACGAGCTCGCGCACGCGCTGCTCGATCGGAAGGCCGCGCTGGGTGTCCACCGCATCGTGATTGATGACGCCGAGCTCCTCGTGCGCTCCCTGCGCCCCGAATCGCGGGCGGGCGCCTGGTGGTCCGCGCTGATCGGCGCGCTTCGCGATGGCGGTGTGGAGGTCCTCCTCACGCGACCTCGCGGTGCGCCGTGGCCGGCCCGGGAGGCCGTCGAGAACCATCTGGAACTTCGCAGAATTGAACAGGGGGGGCAGGCCTGGACAGAGGCCTGGATGATCAAGGCGGGCAACGCCGGCGTCGAACGCACGGGATGGAGGGTCCGGATAGAGGAAGGCCGGCTCCGCGCGTTCGGTGAAGGGTTCCCGTCTATGAGTGAGTCCGCTGAATGAGCCTGGTGTTGGTGGCAGATGACGAGCCTGCCGTGCTCGAGGTGCTGACCGAGGTCATCGAGGACCTCGGTCACGACGTGGTGCGTGCACACGACGGCCGAGAGGCCCTCCAGCTGGCGCGCGCACAACGGCCCGGCCTGGTGGTGACCGATCACATGATGCCGCGACTGTCCGGGGTGGAGCTGTGCCGGGCGCTTCGCACCGACGTGGTGTTGAACTCGGTCCCGGTGATCCTCCTGAGCGCAGCCATTCCTCCGGAGGCAGTGGAGGCGCACGCCTGGCTCTCCAAGCCGTTCGAACTCGACGAGTTCGAGGCCCTGGTCAAACGCACGCTGGACGGGGTGAAGGCGTCCAGCGCCTCGGTGCCTGCGGTGCCGCCTCCACCGAGGCCGTCCGCCCAGGATCCCGCCCAGGAGCTCATCCACTGGGTCGCCCACGAGATGAAGACGCCGCTGGCGGCGGCCAGGATGAACCTGCAGCTCTTCGACCGGAAGTTGTCCGCGTCCGGTCAAGAGATAAACCCGCAGCATGTCCGGTCCGTCTCCCGACAGCTCGATGCGATGGAGCACATCGTCAACGCGCTGATCGACGCGGCGCGCCTGTCGGAAGGCCAGCTCGCCATCTCACGTGGTCGACAGGATCTGGCCTCCCTGCTGAAGGACGTGGTCGAGCACTGGCAGGAGGACCACCCGGAGATCGCGTTCGACGTGGTGGCGCCGCCCGGCCAGGTCCCGGCCATGGTCGATCCGGAGCGGATGGAACAGATTCTTGGGAACCTGCTCGCCAATGCGGTTCGGCACGGCGCCCCTTCGCGACACGTGCGGATCGAGCTCACGCGTCAGGACTCCCAGGCTGACGTCAGCGTCCAGGACTTCGGCCCGGGCATCCTGCCTTCGATGCAGCGCACGCTGTTCCAGCGCTTCCCGGGCCCGGCGACCGGACGGACCCGGCGGCCGGGGCTCGGCCTGTACATCGCGCACGAGCTGGCCCGGCTTCACGACGGCAAGCTGTCGGTCAGGTCGGTTCCCGGGAACGGCGCCACCTTCACGCTTTCGTTGCCGCTCGCATGAGCGCGAAGCCGATCATCTTGTAGAGCAGTCGCGCGCCCACGTTGCCGTCCCATTCGCCGCCTTCCGGGTCGGGGGAGACCTCGGTGAGGTCGAACCCGACGATCCGGCGGCCCGAGCGGATCACGCCGGAGACCAGCGCCACGGCCTCCTGGAACGACAGCCCACCTGGCACCGGCGTTCCGGTGTGGGGGCAGAGGACCGGATCCAGCCCGTCGATGTCGAAGGACAGGTACACGTTCTCCGGAAGCGCGGAGACCATCGCGTCGACCTGGCGGTTCCAGGGCACGCCGTCGAAGCGCTTGTCGGCGAGATCCGGGTCGTAGAAGGCGACCACCCGGCCGTTGGAGCCGTCGATGTACTGGCGCTCCTCGTCACAGAGATCCCGGATTGCCACCTGCACCAGCTTCGAGACCTGCGGGATGCGATCCATCACGTTCCGCATGATCGACGCGTGGGACCACTCGAAGCCCTCGTAGGCGTTCCGCAGGTCAGCGTGCGCGTCGAGGTGGAGGACGCCGAGCCCGGGGTACTTCTCCGCGTGTGCGCGGATCGAGCCGAAGGAGATGGCGTGATCTCCGCCGACCGCGCCCACCAGCTTCCCGCGCGCGATCCACTCGCGGCAGCGGTCGTAGACCCAGCCGTTCATGCGGTCGCACAGGGCGTTCACCTGGTCGAGGGCGCGCTGCATCCCCGCGTCCTCGATCACCCCGCCGGCTTCGATGATCGGCTCGGCGAGCTCGCGGGCCTGGTCGTTCCACTCCCGGACCTCCTTCGGGTCGTCGAGCATGGCGATGCCCTCGGCCCACGGGCGGCCGGTCTGAAGGTCGTAGAGGTCGACCTGCTTCGACGCGGACAGGATCGCGTTGGGGCCTTCGGAGGTGCCGCCGCCATAGCTGGTGGTGGCTTCGAAGGGGACGGGGACGAGGACGACACGCGCCTCATCGGGCGTGTGGGGCAGGCCGAAGACGCCCGCGTCGGGACGTGCAGCGGCGTTGGGATCGAAGTCGGACATGGCGGCCCTTCTACTCGATGGCGGTCTCGGGATCGATCAGGTGTGGCGGTCGGGTGACCCCCTCGTCGCGCAGCCGCAGTGCCAGGTCGATGCGAATGGCGGCATTGATCAGCCCGAGGTGGCTGAACGCCTGGGGGAAGTTCCCGAGCAGCTCGCCCGTCCGGGGATTGATCTGCTCGGAGAGCAGTCCCAGATGACTCGACGACTCGGCGTGGGCGACGAAGATCTCCTGCGCCTCGGTGATCCGGCCGGCCAGCGCCAGGACCTCCGCCAGCCAGAAGCCGCAGAGGATGAAGGCGCCCTCGGGCCCTCCGACGCCGTCGTCACCCCGGTAGCGGCGGAGGAACGGGCCCTCTCCCAGGTCGGAGCGGATCCGGTCGATGGTCCGGGTCACCAGCGGATGTCGCGCGTTCAGGAACCCGGTGGCCGGCATGAGCAGCAGCGCCGCGTCCACCTGGTGGCTCCCGTAGCTCCCGACGAAGTAGTGCCCGCCCGGATCGAGGCCATTGGAGAGCAGATCCCTCCGGATGACGCTGGCCTCGTGGCGCCAATCATTCCGGCGCTGCTCCTCGCCGAAGAGTCGGGCCAATCGCTGTGCGCGGTTGAGGGCGACCCAGCACATCAGACGCGAGTGCACGTTGTGGCGCATGCCGGACCGGGGCTCCCAGATCCCGTGGTCGGGCGCCCCCCAGGTGGTGCGGACCGTGTCGGCGACCGAGCGGAGGTGCTGCCAGGTGCGGAACGGGAGCCGGCCGCCGAACCGCTCGTACAGATATGCAGCGTCGAGGAGCGCGCCCGCGGTGTCGAGCTGGAGTTGGTTGCGCGCCGCGTTTCCAATCCGGACCGGCCTCGAGCTCCTGTGGCCGTTCAGATGGGCGAGGACGGTCTCCTCTCCGACGGGTCGTCCGTCCACCGCGTACATGACCTGGAGCCCCTCGGTGAAGTCGAGCGCGTCCCGGATGAAGTGGAAGAACTCGCGCGACTCGGTGCGATAGCCGATCAGATTCGCCGCACGGATGGCCATCGCTGCATCCCGGATCCAGGTGTAGCGGTAGTCCCAGTTCCGCTCGCCGCCGATCCACTCCGGAAGGGAGGTGGTGGGGGCCGCCACCATGGCGCCCGTGGGCTGGTAGGACATCAGTTTAAGCGCGAGCGCCGAACGCAGGACGTGGTGCCGCCAGGGCCCGTCATAACGAAGCCGCGCCACCCACCGACGCCAGGCCTGCCGGGTCGCGCGGAGGTGCTCGAACGAGCGGTATCTCCGGATGGGCTCGGGACGAAGTGCGTCCCACACCATGACCATCCACTTCAATTCGCCGGCGCGCATCCTCAGCGTCCTGTGGACCCCATGTCTCCCGTTGGGTTCCCAGCGCACCGGGTCGCCCACCACCGCAACGAGGCGCTCGCCGCGAGTGCTCGTCGCCAGGACGCCGTTCTCGTCGACCTCCAGCCGGGTCGCGGGTGCGCCGTAGCCGAAGCGTGGATCGAAGACGACCTCCAGCTCGACCTCACCCTCGAGACAATCCACCCTGCGATGGAGCTCGTGGATCGTCGCGCGCGGATCGTTCGTCCACGGCATGAAGTCGACGAGCCGGACCACCCCCTCCCCTTCGACACGGAACAGGGTCTCCAGCACGTTGGTGTCCGGGTCGTATCGCTGCAGGCTCTCGAAGGGACGCCGCCTCGGGGTGATCGTGGTGAAGCCTCCTCGTTCCGGATCCAGGATCGCGCCAAAGACGCTCGGGCTGTCGAAGCGGGGGAGGCACAGCCAGTCGATGGCGCCGTCGACCCGGACGAGCGCGGCCGAGCGCCCGTCGCCGATCATGCCTCGCGCATCGAGAGGGAGATCCTCCGCGCGCGTTTCCGGACTGAAGCGGAACGGGCGCGTGAGCCATTTCGCCGAGCTGAAGAGGTCCACGATGGAGCCAGAACATCGGTAGGTGCCAGGGGCCCCGACGAGCAAGGGCTGCCTGGCCGGCTGCCTCCCATGCGTCGAGCCGAGGGCGCAGTGGCTTCGTGGCCGGAGGAGGCGAACCTTCGCGGGAAGAGGTGTGACATGGAACATGCCCTTCTGGCGGTCCTGCTCTGTGCCGGCGCGCAGTCCGAGCTCGACGCCGAGCTCGAGCGCAGGCTGCGGCCGGATCCGGTTCACGACATGGGGCCGGCCGCGCCAGGGGCGCCGGCGGTGCCGGAGCCCAGTGCCATGGTGGCGCAGGAAGTGGACGCGCTGCTCGCAAGTGCGCTCCAGGAGG
>JBAWAM010000754.1:0-10180 GCA_049589315.1 Myxococcaceae bacterium | reverse complement strand
CCGCCAGCAGCCGATGACGTCGCTGCGCCGACGACCTCGCACGACATGTGTGCGGTGACAGCCTTCCCATCGACGCGCTACTCCTGAGGCACATTTTTTTCCTCAGGAGTCATTTCGATGAAGAGGCTCATCGGTGCGTTGGCCGTCACGTTGCTCGGCAGTGCGTGTGGCGGGCCACCGTCCGTCGCTGACGTGGCGGACACCACCGCCCAGGCCGTGTCGTCGCTCATCGTGGAGGGCGCCGGCGCGACCCGCACGTTGAACGAAGTGAGCGCGCTCCGGGCGATGGATGGTGCGCTGCGCTCCGGGCTGGCCAGCGACGCCGTCGCCACCTCGACCGCTCCGATCGCCGAAGGCGACGCCCAGGCCCAGGCCGATAGAGCGGCCAGATACCTGCGCGAGCGCATCTTCACCGAGGAGAACCTGGAGGAGACCCGCGGGGACACCCTCGTCTTCCGCATCACCGGCGAGGACGTGTGCACCGACGGCACCGCCCCCGCGGATCCGGCCTGCGTCAGCGCGTTCGACGAATACGTCCTGCGGCTCACCGCGCGCCAGGTGAACGGCGAGCTTCAGCTCGGCATCGAGCTCGGCGAGGATCGCGCCGCCCCGCTCCTCCTGCACTTCACGCGCACCAGCGTCGCGTTGGACGTCAACCTGGGTGAGAGCAAGAAGGCCTACCAGTACCTGTACGGCAAGACCAACCCGGGCTCCACGCCCGAGCTCCCGGAGGTGCTCGAAGGCGTGGTCTCGATCATGGCGGCGAAGAACGGCGAAGAGGACTTCACCGTGAGCACCTCGGTGAAGCAGGCCGTGAGGGTGGAGGCCCGGGACGCGCAGGGCCATCGGATCGCCTTCTCCACCGAAGCGCGCAACCCCACCGCCTCGCTCAACATCGTGGGGCTCGACCGGAACGAGGTGACGTTCGATCTCGACCTGGGCCGGACGGATGTGACGGTCCCGTACGAAGACGTCAACGGCACGCCGGTGGCCGGCAGGAGCTACACGTTCCATCTGGGCGGAGCGAGCCTCTCCCTCTTCGCGAAGCAGGGGCAGAACGAGGTCTCGATCGGCAACGTGAGCCTCGGCGGCGAGACCACGACGCTGCTGCTCGACGGCGCCCCGCTGCTCACCGTGGACCTGAACGCGAACAGCGGTCGCCGCCTCGACCTGAGCATCGTCCCCGAAGGCTCCGAGAGCGCGGTGTGCCGCGTGAACCCGTCGTTCGAGCTGCGCCTGGGCTATCACCTCGCCCCGCTGGCCCAGGACGGTCACGAGGTGGACGCGTCGCAGCTGGACGAGACCTACACCTTCACCCTTGCCGGCACTCTTCCGGGCATCCTCCCGGTCCCCGCGAACGACCTCACCGGTTTCCCGGGGGGCCTGAAGGTGCTCGACGGCACCCTTACCCTCGCCTCCGACAGGGCGCCCGACGCGACGGTGACGGTGAACGCCTCGCAGTGTCTGCTGAGCCAGACCCCGGCCGAGGGCAGTCATCCGCTGCTCGGCAAATTCTCCGTCGGCGCCTGCGAGTAGCCGGGGGGAGCGCTCGTCAGATCGACGGCATGAACGCGGGGAAGGCCTTCTCGCGTTCCGCCGGCCATCGCGGGAGGCAGACGGTGAAGACCGTCCCGGCGTCGTCCGACTTGAGCGCGACGGCGCCGCCGTGCGCTTCCACGATGTGCTTCACGATGAAGAGCCCGAGCCCGATGCTCCGGCCCATCGGATCATGGAGGTCGTCGCCGCGCTGCATCGGCTCGAACAGCCGCCGTCGCAGGTCCTCGGGGATGGGCGCGCCCAGGTTGTGCACCCGGAGCAGGACGAGCTCGCCCTCGTCCCGGGCGGTCACGGTCACGGGCGTATCCTCCGGGCTGTAGGCGACCGCGTTCGCCACCAGGTTGGTGACGACCTGGCCAAGGCGGCCGCCGTCCCATTCGCCTCGACCGTTGCCCTCTTCCATCAGCAGGAGCTCGCGATCGGGGTAGCTCATCCGCAGCTCGTCGACCACCTGCCCCACCACATCGAAGAGGTCGAGCGCTTCGAGCTTCACCGGGATCCCGCCGCCCAGCCGGGCCTGGGTGAAGTCCAGCAACTCCCTCACCATCCGGGTCGCCCGCTCAGCCGAGGAGTGGATGCGGACCACCGCCTTCGTCGTCCGCTCATCCAGGTCCGCATGGCGCAGCAGGCTGGCGGTCCCCAGCTTGATGGCCTGGAGCGGGTTTCGAAGATCGTGGGACACCATCCCGATGAGCAGTTGATCGAACTCGGCACGCCGATGCGCCTCGGCCTGCGCCCGCTTCTTCTCGGTGATGTCCCGGAAGAGCGTCACCGCAGCGATGACCCGTCCCGAAGAGTCCCGAACCGGGCCATAGGACGCCTCGATCGTACCCTTCTCGCCGTCAGGAAAGACCCAGTCCAGCTCGCAGGCGATCGCCTCTTCTCCACGCAGCGCCCGACGCAGCGGCCTGTCCTCTTCCGGCGTGGGCGTGCCATCCGGCTCGACACCGGCCCACGCGAACAGCTCACCGTCCACTGACACCGGTTCTTTCTCGAGCTGAAGCGTCGAGGTCACGCTCTTGTTGGCGAGGATGATGTGCCCGGTGAGGTCGGCGATGACGATGGCCAGCGGCGCGTTCTCCAGGATCGCCAGGAGCCAGGCGCGTCCCTCCTCGGCTTCGCGCGCCCATCGCTCGCTCATCAGCTCAGCCTTCTTCCGCGCAGTGACGTCCTGCCCCTGGACGAAGACCCCGATGACTCGGCCGTCTGATTCGCGGATGGGCTGGTAGACGAAGTCCACGTAGACGTCTTTCGGCGCGGCACCCTGCGGCCGCGGCATCGCCGCGTGCACCTCCAGCCCCGTATGGGGGATCCCGGTGGTGTAGACCCTGTCGAGCAACTCGATGAAGCCCTGCTCCTCGAACTCCGGGAAGACCTCCGCCACCGGTCTGCCCACGATGTCTTCGCGCCCGATGAGCTGCAGGTACTCGGCATTGGCCAGCTCATGCACGTGCTTCGGACCGAGCAGGATGCAGGCGAATCCGGGCATCTGGTCGAACCAGCTCAGGAGCCGTTGCCGGTCGAATTCGAGCATCCGGAGCGTGTCCTGGATCGATCCTGGGGCCCCGCGCAGGTCCCGGTCGAGCGCGTGCAGCTCGGTCACGTCGACAGCGTGCTGGAGGATGAACGCCACCTCCCCTGAGTCGTCGAGCAAAGGAACGTTCGTGAGAGTCCAGTAGCGCTCGCGTCCTGCCTCCTGTGGGCGGCGGCCACGGGTGTCCACGTAGCGGGCCAGCGCGATCGTGTCCGGCTGTCGCGAGGCGAGGACCCGCTCGAAGGACCTGATGAACTCACGCGGGTCGTTGGGGAACACGTCGTCGACACGGCGTCCGACGACCTCCGCGGGCCGCACATCGGTGACCCGGCAGAAGGCGTCGTTCGCGATGACGAAGCGAAGCTCCCGGTCCACCACCATGTAGGCGTTTGGGGAGTGGGCGAAGACCTTCTGGTAGTCCATGCTTTCGGCGTCCTTCGCATGGACTAAGCATCCGCAGCCCGTGCACCAGCGGCCGGCCGAGCGCTGGTTCGGAACTGTGCGCCGCCGGACCGACGGTCACCCGTCACGCCACCTTCAACGACGGGAGCTCCTGCATCGGCGCTGCGCCGGCGTCGCGCACGAGCTCGACGTAGATGATCGGCTTGACCGGGTCGGTGCGTCCGAACGTCACCGCGTACTCACCCGGCTCGACCGCCAGGACCGCCTCCGGGTGATTGCCGAGCGGCGTCCCGGTCTTCCGGGTGAACGCGGGCGCGTCCTCCTTCCGGAAGAAGATCCGGGTGACCGGAATCATCGCCACCACGGAGAACACCGTCCCGTAGAACACGTACCAGAGCAGCTCGCTGCCGAAGTCGAAGAGCCACATCCCGAACGGGACGCAGGTCACCAGGAAGGCGACGAACAGCCAGTCCCAGTGGTTCCAGCGCCGACCCCACCTCCTGGATGGCACATCCTCGACGTCGCCGACGTAGAGGCTGTCCCCGGTCACTTTGAGTCGGAACGGACCGACCCGCTGGGCGCCCTCGGGGAGCGCGCCCAGGCGGATGCTGGCGGCGGTCCTCTCCCCCAGGCGCAGGGCCACGAGGTTCCCCTCGCGCAGCTCCTGACGGACTTCCTCGGCGTTGCGCATCCACCGCTTGTCAGCCGTGCGCCGGTGCTCCAGCGCGCGCGGGTCGAAGAGCGCGAGCGTTCCACTCTGAAGCGAGACGGGGATTGGAGCGCGGGCCTGGGACATGTGCCGTGTCTGCCTGTGCCGGGCGCCGGTGTCCAGCCTTCAAGCCTGCCGCGAGGTCGCCTGGTCTTCAGGCGAGCTTATCGGGCCGGCCGTAGGAGTCCCTCGAGTTGGTGCCGGTTCCGGGGCGCGAAGTAGTCCTGCCGCAGGATCCGGCCCAGGGCGTCCTTCCGAACGCACCACAGCTGCAGCATGTCCTCCCACTCGCCGAGGATCGCGATGGCGGCCGCCTGGCGGTCGCCCTTGAGCAGGTCGTTCAGGTTCTGCACCAGCGCGTAGAGGTCCTCGAGCTCCCACGGCTCCTCGACGTCGCCGTACTGGATCCGCACCTCCATCACCGGGCGATCGCGCACGTCCACGATCCGAAGGCGCTTCGCACTCCCGCCCACGGCCTGGCAGAGCGGCCCGAGCAGCTCGTCGGCGCGAACGTCGAGCGCGACGGACAGGCCACCCTCGAGAACGCCGCGGTGGCAGAGCTGGAGGATCTCGAGGTGAGGCGGAGCGTGCCCGGCAAAGGAGCCCGTCCCCTTCTTCAGCAGGCCGTCGCGTTCGAGCCGCTCGAGGAGGGGGACGGGCATCGCATCACACTGTGGGGCTACACGTTGAAGCGGAAGTGCATGCAGTCGCCGTCCTGGACGACGTACTCCTTGCCCTCGACGCGGAGCAGGCCCTTGTCCTTCACCGCCGCCTCGGAGCCGAGCTTCAGCAGGTCGGCGTAGCTGATCACCTCGGCCTTGATGAAGCCGCGCTCGAAGTCGGTGTGGATCACGCCGGCGGCCTGCGGGGCCTTCCAGCCCTTGTGGATGGTCCAGGCGCGGACCTCCTGCTCGCCGACGGTGAAGTAGGTCTGCAGCCCGAGCAGGCGGTAGCCCGCGCGCACCACCTTGTGCAGGCCGGGCTCGGTCAGCCCGACGCTCTCCAGGAACCCGGGGCGCTCTTCGGGCGGGAGCTGCTGGATCTCCGACTCGATGGCCGCGGCGAGCACGACGTACTCGGCGCCCTCGGACTGGGCGATCTCCTTCACCATCGCCACGTGCGAATCCTGGTCGCCCGTCGCGAGCTGCGACTCGGAGATGTTGGCGACGTAGAGGACGGGCTTGTCGGTGAGCAGGAACAGCTCGTGGAGGATGGCGCTCTCCTCGGCGGTGAGCTTCTGGCCGCGCACGGTGACGCCGTTGTCGAGCCCGGCCTTCACCTTGTCGAGCACTGCCAGCTCGGCCTTCGCCTCCTCGCCGGCCTTTCCGCCCGCCTTGGAGTTCTTCTGGGTGCGCTCCCGGCGCTTCTCCACCGTCTCGAGGTCCTTGAGGCAGAGCTCGGTGTCGATGATCTCCTTGTCCCGCTTCGGGTTCACCCCACCCTCGACGTGGGTGACGTTCTCGTCCTCGAAGCAGCGGAGCACGTGCAGCACCGCGTCGACCTGGCGGATGTTCGCGAGGAACTGGTTGCCCAGACCCTCACCCTTCGACGCGCCGCGCACGAGGCCGGCGATGTCGACGAACTCGAGCGAGGTCGGAATCACCTTCTGCGGCTTCGCGATGATGGCGAGCTTGTCGAGCCGGTCGTCCGGCACCGGCACGACGCCGACGTTCGGCTCGATGGTGCAGAACGGGTAATTGGCGGCCTGGGCGCCGGCCGCGGAGAGCGCGTTGAAGAGGGTGGACTTGCCCACGTTGGGCAGCCCGACGATTCCGATTGAAAGTGCCACTGCGTGTCTTCCAGTGCTGAGGTCTTGGGCCGTTTAGGGGAAAGGGTCGACCCGCGCAAGGGCGAGGCGCGGCAGGAGAACGTCGGGCACAGGCGGATTCATCCGCCCATCCCTATTCCGGCTGCAGGACGACGGTGACCGTCGTGGACTCATACCCGCAACTGCAGCACCCGGTCCGCGGGCTGGCGGGCACGGTCGCCATCACGTGTTGAGCCTGGAACCCGGGCGCGGTCACCTCCAGGTGGAACTCGCCGGGCGAACTGCCGAACGAGCACTCGGTCCAGGCGGTGGCCACCCCGCATTCGGTGGCGAACCCCGGGATGGTGGCGCCGGAGATGGGCTGCCCCTGGGGATCCTGCACCCGGACCGTGAGCGCCGGCGGACATGGGCCACATTGAATCCCGGCGCATGGGTCGCCAGCGCAGCCCGCGGCCAGTGTCCCCCAGACGGAAACGGACAAGAGGGCGAGTGCTCGTCGCATGGCTCGGCATGCTGCCGCGACGCCCGCCGGTTGTCGCGGGTTTCTCCTCGATCGCGTTCAACGGGTGCCCATCTGGGCCGCGCATTTCCCGACTTCGGTCGGGACCTTCCCCAACAAGTGGCCAGCTTGCGTTGCGGTCCCGGACATGAAGGCCCGCCCCAGGACCTGAACTCGTCGCTGGTCTGACACCGTCGGTTTTCAAGGGAAGCGGCATACGAGTTGAAGGCTGGCAGCCCGCGCGGTCGGCAGGCGACCGGGTTCAGGGGGCCAGACATGACACGAGTGCGGTGGGCGACGGCGATGGCCGTCGCATGTGCGTGGAGTTCAGTCGCGTATGCACACGAGCTGGAGTGCAAGAAGACGGTGAACGGGTACTCCGTCTACGAGGTCGCCGGATACCCGACGACGCTCCACTACGAGCTGGAGGTCCACAACATCCATCCGAGCCTGCCGTCGAAGGTGCTCGAGCTCGAGGATCCGCTCCTCGAGGAGCGGGGCTTCCGCTTCAATCCGGATGTCGAGTACGAGCTGCCGGTCCATGGGAAGCAGACGTACGCGTACGACGTCGTCCTCGACAGCGTCGAGAAGTGCATGCAGCTCGCCGCGAACGACGGGACCCCGGACGAGTTCATCGACAGCGCGCTGAAGGTCGGCTGGGACCTCGGTGAGCACCAGTGTTCGGCGCGGGTGGCGTGCGCGAAGCTTCCTCCGTTCTGCGGCCCCACACGGTCGCTGGGCTTCTTCAAGGTCCACCTGAAGGCGCTGGAGGCGTGCATCGACCAGGGGGAGATCGACCTCGGCCCCGGCTTCACGAAGATCACCTCTCTCGAGAAGGCGCTGGGCCTGCTGTGGGCCTCTCCTGAGCAGACCGCCAGCGACCTCGAGAAGGCCCGTCTGCTCCTGGCGCGCCAGACCCTGGTGGCGCACTGCAACGACAAGCTGTTCGGGATCGCCTCCGACAAGATCGACGAGGCGAACGCCGCGCTGAAGGACAAGGTCTGCACCGACATGGCGGCGCTCGCGGACGAGTTGGACGCGTTCAACCGGTCCGGCGAGACGCAGCCGTATCCGCCCGGCTTCGACCCGGGCGACGCCAAGCCGAAGCAGGCGAGTGACATGGCGAGGGGCAACGATCCCACCGTCAAGAGCAGCGACGTCTGCAAGGCCAAGTGAGGGGGACGAACATGAAAAGGATCATTCTGGGAGCGGTGTTGGGCGTGGGCGTCATCCTCGGGTCGGCGTGCAGCTCCGATTCGACGAATCCGGTCGGCGCAAAGCAGGGAGGCGTCCCCGTCTCGACGCGGGGTCCGACTTCGAAGCCGACGCTGAAGCCGGACAGACCGCGGCCGCAGGTCCAGTCGCGACCCGCCGGCAAGGGGCTCGACGCGGTGCTCCGGATCCGCGGTGACAACCCGAACGGGATCAGCGGGCTCTTCCTGGGGGTGAAGAACGTGCGCGTCTTCGCCGGACAGCAGGAGCTTCCGGTCAGCAATCCGCACGACCCGGTGATCGACCTCGCGAACGACGCCAATGCCTGGGGGCTCGGGCAGTTCAACGTGCCGCCCGGCGTCCAGTCGGTGCGGGTCGAGCTCCAGGTCGACGACTACGGCGGCTTCGAGACCGCCGGCAAGGCAGGGACGGTGAACGCGCGCACGGCGCCGATCACCTTCGAGGCGGCGCTCGATGATCTGGCGCTCCATGGTCACGCGGTGGTGCACATGAACGTGGACCAGTCGCTCTTCGACACCGGAAACGGCGAGCGGTTGCTGCTTCCGAAGGTCACGGTTCGCTACTGATTCCAGGCGGGAGAGGGGGAAAGCATGAGAGCCATGTACGGGGTATGGGGGGCGTGTCTGCTCCTCGTGGGTGCCAGCGCCTACGCGCAGGTGAACCAGAACCAATTGACGGCAGTGGGACCGGTGAACCCGGCGACGGGCTTCCCGGTCTGGTACGAGGACGCGAACGGGTTGCGGTTGGAGCTGTGCACGGATACCAGCGGCTTCTGTCTGGAGGTGCCGCCTGATCCGACCCAGCCTCCCTCGGTCCCGGGCAACTTCCCAGGCGAGGCCTTCTGGTGGGCGGCTGATGCGAGCATGCCGACCAACGGCGATGGCGAGGCGCTGCTGGTGCTCGCGCTGGAGGCCGCGTTCACGACCGAGGCGCCGGCGGCGGGCGAACAGATCGTCTTCGGGCGCATCCGCGTCCGGATCGACAACCTCGTCGCCGGTGCGACCTACACGGTGACCCACCCGTTCGGCGTGGACTCGTTCGTCGCCCAGGCCGCGGGACGCCGCGGGATCAACGTGACCGAGGACATCGGCTGCGCGGCCGGCCCGTGCGACTTCAGCCTGGCCCTCAACAGCCGCGTGGGCCCGTTCCTCGTGTGGGATCCGGCGGTTCCTCCCGCTGCGCCGCCGGGCTACATCGGGGACCCCAACGTGCTGCACCCCGTGGTGGGCTCGCCGTTCGGCACGAACATCTTCCGGGTCGAAGGCCCGAACGTCGGCGGCCCCGGCGTGAACGTGATCCAGACGAACCTGTTCGCGGTCCAGGGGAAGGTCTTCGTCCCGCCTCCTGTCGGCACGCTGGGCGTGAGCACTTCGCTGCTGGACTTCGGCACCGCGCTGCTGGGCGAGACCCGGGGTCCCCAGGCGATCAGCCTCGAGAACCTGGGCAACGGCGCGCTGGAGATCGGAAGCCTGGCGCTCGCGGGCGGCAACACCGGGGACTTCGACCTCGTCCTGGATCCGTGCTCGGGCGCGACCCTGCTCCCCGGCGCGAGCTGCGTGGTGACCGTGAGCTTCACGCCCTCCGCGGAAGGCACGCGGTCGACGCTGTTGCAGATCCCGACCAGCGATCCCGCAGGTCCACAGCAGGTCGGCCTCACCGGCAGGGGTCGCGATCCCTCTACCCCGGTCGGTTCGGTCGGCCCGATCAACCTCGACCACGGGTTCCCCGAGTTCTACGAGGACGTCACCGGCCTGCGGCTGCGGCTCTGCCTCGACGCGGACGGGGAGTGCCTGGAGACCGTTCCGAACCCTGCGCTGCCGCCCGCGGTCCCCGGCAACTTCCCGGCAGAGGCCTTCTGGTGGGCCGCCGACGCCGACATGCCCACGAGCGGCGACGGCGAAGCGAGGCTGGTCCTGGCGATGGAGGCGGCGTTCGTCACCGAGGAGCCCCTGCCCGGGGACCAGATGACCTTCGGCCGGGTGCGCGTCCGGGCGGAGAACGTGGTGCCCGGCGCGATCTACACGGTCACCCATCCGTTCGGCGTCGACACGGTCATCGCCGAGGACGACGGCTCCATCAACGTCACCGAGGACATTGGCTGTGCGTCCAGCCCGTGCGACTTCGCCGCGGCGCTCGACAGTCGGGTGACCACCTTCCTCCGCTGGGATCCGGCGGTGCCGCCTGCTGCTCCGACGGGACAGATCGGCTCCCCGGGCACGCCGCACCCGGTCATCGGCTCGCCCTTCGGGACCAACGTCTTCCGCATCGAAGGTCCGAACATCGGCGGACCGGGGGTGGACGTCATCCAGACCGACCTGTTCAACGTGCAGGGCAAGCTGTACGAACCGGTCGGCCCGGTGGTGAGGGTGGCGCCGCAGCTCGTCGACTTCGGCACCGTGCTGGTGGGGGGCCCGGTGGCCCGGAGCGTGACCGTGGAGAACGTCGGCACCGCGCCCGCGCTGCTCGGCACGGTGACGG
>JBAWAM010000753.1:0-2348 GCA_049589315.1 Myxococcaceae bacterium | reverse complement strand
GTCTACCCGTCCGGTGCGCGTGCGTCGGGTGACCCGGAGCTCGTTCGACCGCACCCCGAGCGCGTTGCGCAGCTCGTTCGCGGAGAGCGTCGCCTGCCAACGGCTCGCCGGCAGCGCCCCGCACGGGCAGGGCACGCTTCGCAGGTACGGCAGATCCCGCCCCAGCGCCTGCCCTCCCGTCTCGGTGTGGCCACCGCAGGAGGCGTGGAAGTAGGCCTCGATCGGCTGCAGATCCCACGTCAGGACCTCGCCGCGGGTGGCCTCGACCGCGGCGCGGGTGCGGGGAGCCTCGCGTTCGACGCCCCCATACACCTGGTGGATGACGCTGCTGCCCAGGTGCCACGGTTGATCGTACGCCTCCAGCTTCTTCTGGAGGGCGTAGGTGCGGGCCGCCACCGCCTGGGCCTTCAGCGCCTCCAGCGGGAAGGACTTCGGCATCTCGCTGCCCAGCACCGCCGCGAGGTAGTCCTCGAGGGGAATGACGTTGATGAGCTGCAGCCGGCCGCGGTGGGCACGGACCACCACGTCGCCGCGGACCTCGAACCCGTTGGCGCTGATCCCGGAGTGGCCCGGCACGCCGGCGTCGTGGGCGCCCTCCCCCGCACGGAAGCGGACCGAGGTCTCCGGCCACGGCGCGCCGTCGATGTCGAGGCGTCCGTTGACGATGCGGACCACTGCGCGCCCGCCCGGACCTGGCGTGTAGCGGCCCTCTTCGACGTCGAGCCCGAAGCCGAGAGCCTCGCCGACCAGGCGGACCTCGTCCCGCGCGTCCCCCATCTCGATGCGCATGGTCTCGACCGCGCCCGCGAGCGACGGGACCAGCAGCACCAGTGCTACGACTCGCAACATGACGGCGAGTGTAGGTGCGCTCTCGCGATGCTCAAGAAATCGGCCGTGATACAAGCGGCGCGGACATGCCGTCCGCCGCCTCCCCCGATGCAGCATCGTTGTGGCGCGCCCTCACGCGCATTCCGCCGAGGAGCGCCCAGCTCCTGATGTTCCGCTTCGTCGACGGCAGGAGCCCGGCCGAATGCATGGCGCTCTACGGCATCGCTCCCGACGCCCTGGAGATCCACCTGCTGCGCGCGGCGAGCCTGTTGTGGGAGGCCGCGCGTCCCGAACGGCGGAGCCATCGGCCCGTCCTTCCCTCGGACGTCCCTGTGCTGCCTCGAGAGGAGGAACGAAGGTGGGCGCGGCAGCTTGTCGCGCGCCTGGCCGGGGCGAAAGAGCCGGCCATCTCGCCCGAACGGGAAGCGGATGCGCAGCTCGAGCGGCTGGCCGGAATGCTCGAGCTGCTGCGACAGCGCGGCCTAGAAGTGAGGGCGCTCGCCGAACAGTCCGCGCGCGAGGAGCTCGAGTCGCCTTCGGCCCGCCGAGCCGATCTGCTCCGCCGCATGGCGCTGCTGGCGCTGATCGGGCTGGCCGTGTGGCTGTACCTCCGGAACGGTCGCTGATGCGGACGTCGCTTCGATTGGACGATGGAGCCGTTCCCGATAATCTCCCGCGCCCTATGAAGAAGCTCATCCCCCTTTCATTGATGCTCGCTGCGGCGCTCCTCGGCTGCCCGAAGAAGGCCGACACCACCGTGGCCGGGTCCGAAGAGGAGCAGCTCGACCGCTATGCGTCGCGGCTGGAGGAGCTGCGCACCCGCGCCGCCGCCGAGACGCTCCCCTGCAACGAAACCTGCAACATGGCGCGCGAGGCCTGCGATCTGTCCCATCGGATCTGCGACATCGCCACCCGGAAGCCGGACACCGCCCAGGATCGGTGCGTCTCCTCCCAGGAGGATTGCGCGCGCTTCAACGACAGCTGTTCGTCCTGCCGCTGACGCCTGCGTGGAGTCGTGAGAACCGCCGCCGCCGAGTATCCGGTGGCGGCGTTCGCGTCTACGACGCCTTCCGCGCCTGCCACACCTCGTCGTAGGGACAGGAGCAGTCCGTCTCCTCCGGCTCCGGGTAGGCGTAGGTCTCGCCCTTGTAGTTGCGGAAGACCGTCTCCTGCGCTCCGCGGGAGACCACGTAGTCCGGCTGGAGGGTGACCTTTCCGCCCCCCCCGGGGAGATCCACCGCCAGGTGCGGCACCGCAAGCCCACTGGTGTGGCCCCTGAGCGCCTGGATGATTTCGACGCCCTTTTCGATGGGCGTGCGGAGATGCTCCAGTCCCTCGGCCACGTCCATCTGGTGCAGGTAGTACGGCCGGACCCGCATCTTCAGGCACTCGTGGGACAGCTCCTTGATGATGCGCGCGTCCGAGTTGATCCGCCGCATCAGCACCGCCTGGTTCTCGACCGGAACGCCGTGGTCGACGAGGAGCTCGCAGGCCCGGCGCGACTCCGGGGTGATCTCCTT